>NZ_NHPG01000148.1:0-37475 GCF_002252965.1 Halorubrum sp. Ea1 | reverse complement strand
CGTCTCCCCCCATCACAACGACACGGGCGGGTTCTTCTGCGCGAAGCTTCGTGTGGGCGGGGATGACGAGGCGGGCGCGGGCGACGGGGAGGTGGCGGCGTGAGCGACGGCCCCGGATCCGTCGACGACGCGGACGGAGACGCCCCGACTAACGACGGCCAGCGCTTCGACCGCCTCCCGGAGACCCCCGACGACCGCGAGGTCGACGGGCGCGCGAGCCGGCGTGAGGTGCTCGACTGGTGGGACGAGCGGTTCGGGGTCGACCCGAGCGTCTTCGAGGGGTACAGCTTCTGGGAGAAGGGCGCGGGGAAGGTCTGGATCTTCAACGGCGAGGCGACCGACCCCAGCGAGGTGGAGGCGATCGGGATGACCTTCCTCCGGACGCGACAGGAGCACTGGAAGCCCACCGGGCGCGCGGCCACCCGGTTCGGCCGCCACGCGACGCGGAACGTCGTCGAACTGGGCCCCGAGCAGGCCGCCCGGTTCGCCGCCGGCGACGATCAGGACCTCCCGGAGTGGGACGGCGACTGGGGGTATCTGATCGCGACCCACGAGATAGCCGGCGGGTCGGCGCCGATCGGGGTTGGACTGTACCTCTACGACGAGCTGCGCTCCGTGGTACCCAAGGGGAGCCGCGCGGACCTGCCCGTCGTGGAGTGAGGGGTCCCCGTCGCGGAGTGAGGGGTCCGCGTCGGATTCGATAAAAACCGCCCGTCGGAGCGGGGCCCGCTGGCGGCGCTCCACCGCGTCGAACGCCTCAGATCGACGTGTCCTTCGGCGGCTTGGTGGCGAGGTTGGTGATCCCGTACGTGGCCATCAGGATCAGGCCGAGCAGGATCGTGTACGACCGCACGCTGAGACTGATCAGCGTCTCGTGGACGACCTGCCCTTCCCCCGACACCGGGTGCGGGGCTCCCGCGATTATCTCGAGCAGCCCCATCCCGACCGTCCCGATCAGGAGCAGCGCTGCGCCGCCGTACAGTCCGACTCGTTCCACTGTGGTGAGTTCGCTCATTGTTGTCTCCGTGTTGGCCCACCTACAGCGTCCACGGTCTCTGGCCGTGGCGTGTTAGGGGCTGTACGCCTCCCCAGCCACCTA
This sequence comes from Halorubrum sp. Ea1, assembly GCF_002252965.1. Taxonomy (NCBI): domain Archaea; kingdom Methanobacteriati; phylum Methanobacteriota; class Halobacteria; order Halobacteriales; family Haloferacaceae; genus Halorubrum; species Halorubrum sp. Ea1. The sequence goes on along the minus strand of NZ_NHPG01000148.1, from coordinate 36,376 downwards.
ACTTCGTTCCTGTTCTCGATACTGACATGTTTTTCGAGGATTGATAAATAAACGATCCCCGACAAGTCACGCAATGACTGATACTCAATGGGCAGGTCCTCAGTCTAGTACTTTCCAGCGATTCACACGGTTCTATCTCGCGGTCGTGGATCCAGACGACTCTCTCACGAGCGCTCCGTCTGGAATACGCTCACGACTCAGTCGCACTCGCGACGCGGTCGGCCGCGGGGAGCCGATCGGTCCAGTAGAGCGCCGCTGCCAGCCCGAGGATGACGGCGAGGCCGGCGGCGAAGCCGCGGAAGACCGCGGCGAACGGGTAGCCGGCCTCGACGAGCGCCCCGACGACCCCGCTTCCCGACGCCTCCACGGCGATAGAGAGTCCGCTGAACGCCGCGAAGGTTCCGGCGCGGGTGTCGGCCGGAAGCGCCGAGAGGACGTAGGTGTCGAGCGCGGGGAACAGCCCGTGAATCGTGTAGCCGAGGAGGACCGAGATCGCGCCGAGCGCGAGCGCCCCGCGGAAGACCGTCAGTCCGAACACGCCGGCCGTGAACGCCCCGACCAATCCGAGGATGTAGGGGACCGTCGGGAGGCGGTCGACGAGGGTTCCGCTGGCCCAAAAGGCCGGTATCCCCGCCGCGAACGCGACCGTCAACAGCGCGTTCGCGGTCCCCGGGGCGAGCCCCCGAGCGAGCATCACGGAGACGTAGAAGTTGAACAGCCCCTGCCAGACGAAGCCGGCGGCGCTGATGAACAGCATTCCGGCGAGGACCACCCGCCAGTTGCCGAGCACGCCGCGGAAGTTCCGCGCCGGCGGCTCCTCCGGGACCCGGTCGGCCCGCCGGAGGCCGACGGCGAACGCGAGGGTGGTGACGAGGGCCGCGGCCGAGAGGAGCCAGAACACCGCCCGCCACGTCGCGATCGCGACGACCGACACGACCACCGTCGGGGCGGCCACCGCCGCGAGCTGCGCCGCCGTCCCGTGGATGCCGATGCGCTTGCCGACCCGGTCGGGGTACAGCTCTCCGATGAGCGGCACCGCGGAGACGAAGTAGGTGCCGGAGGCCACGCCGACGGCGAACACCCCGACCCGGAGCGTGCGGAGGTCCGGCGACGAGGCCGTGAGGGCGGCCGCCGCGGTGAGGATGACCCCGGAGACGACGACGATTCGTCGCCTGGAGACCCGCGTGAGAACGTAGCTCAGCGGCAGTCGGGGGAGCGCCGTGCCGAACCAGACGAGCGACACGACCGCGCCGACGGTCGCCGGTCCGACGTCGAACGCCGCCTGTAGCGGTTCGACGAGCGGGGCGAAGACGACGCGCCCGAAGTTGACGACGAAGACCATCCCGAGGAGGCCCCCGTACAGGCGGCGAGTCATGGCCCGGTGTTCGCCGCGGGGAGGTGTAATCTGTTGTGATCGGACCGCTCGCGCCGACGGCCGGCCGATCGGATACACAGATCGGATCCGGAGGTCGGATACGAGGGCCGTTCGCGTCGCTCCCCGACTGGCTTCGACACCACCGACGTTCAGCCGGCGTCACCGAGGCCGACGGCCGCGAGGTCGCCGAGGCGGTCGTCGGCGCTATCGAACCGCTCGGAGTCGTATAAAACCGCGTCCGGCGCGGCGCCGACGAGGCCGGCGCGACGCGGGGTTACTCGGTCCACCTGATCTCGTATTCCAGTTCGAGCCGTTGGGCTCCGGTCTCCGAGTCCGTGAGCCGTTCGAGTTCGACTTCGAACCGGGCCCGTTCCGGGATCGACGCGGTCTGCTCTTCCGCGCCGCTCGCTAACGTGACGTCCCCGGACTCGATCTGATCCGCGGCGTCACGCAGTGCTTCCGCGATCTCTCGTCTCCCGATCTCCTCCTCGTTTTTGAATAGCTCTTCTTCGGGCATTGTTGGTCAGTATTCGGGCCGCTGGGCTCGGATGACATCGCCGAGCTGTTGCTGTTCGTCGGCGAGCAGCTCGGCCACGTCGTCCGCCGTGATGATTCCGACGAGCGTGTCTCCCTCACAGATGGGGAGGCGTCGGATTCCGTGCTCGGCCATCAGGTTCATCGCCTCGTAGAACCCGGTGCCGGGTTCGGCCGTGCAGAGCCCGTCGGTCATCACGTCTTCGGCCGTCTGCTCGGTCGGGTCGAGCGCCGCTCCGAGGACGCGAACGGTCAGGTCCCGGTCCGTGACGATCCCGACGGGCGTCTCGCCGTCCGTGATCACGACGCTACCGACGTTCTCCCCGTCCATTGTCGCGGCGAGCTCGGCCACGGAGGTTTCGGGGGGAGCCGTGACGGCGTCGCTGCGAGCGAGGTCTTCGATTGGCATGTGGTTTCACCCACTTGGAAATATGAGCTAGACAACATAATTGAATATCATGATTGTTGATTCGTGGGAACGACTGCGCGGTGTCTCGCGCCACACGTCGACCCGCGTGAGCGGCCCCGGTGAGTTTCGGGCGACGGGTCCCAGCGAGTTTCGGCTGCCGGAGAGAGGCGCGAGCGCCCCGTTCACCCCGGTATCGAGCGCGATCGCTCTGGCTGCGCCCGGCGAGGAGCGTGAACTCCCACTATCTTTAACAGATCTCGGAGTGTCATACACGTTGATTATGAAAAAGCTGATCAACGACCCCGACGACGTCGTCGACGAGATGCTGGACGGGATGACCGCGGCGTACCCGGACCGGTTCCGCAGGCTCCCGGATACGCAGGTCGTCGTCCGGGACGACGCGCCGGTCGAGGGGAAGGTGGCGCTGGTGACGGGCGGCGGGAGCGGCCACGAACCGACGCACGCGGGGTACGTCGGCGACGGGATGCTCGACGGAGCGGCCGCGGGCGACGTGTTCTCCTCGCCGACCGCCGACGAGTTCGAGGCGCTCATCGACGCCTGCGACGCCGGCGACGGCGTCCTCGCGATCATCAAGAACTACGAGGGCGACGTGATGAACTTCGAGACCGCCATCGAGCTCGCCGAGATGGAGGGCGTCGAGGTGGAGAGCGTCGTGGTGAACGACGACGTCGCCGTCGAGGACTCGCTGTACACCTCCGGGCGACGCGGCGTCTGCGGGACGATACTCGTCCACAAGGCGGCCGGCGCGAAGGCCGCCGAGGGCGCCGACCTGTCCGAGGTCAAGCGCGTCGCCGAGAAGGTTATCGACAACGTGGGCACGATGGGCACCGCGCTCACCTCCTGCGTCACCCCGGAGAAGGGCGAGCCAACCTTCGATCTCGGCGACGACGAGATCGAGCTGGGGATCGGGATCCACGGGGAACCGGGCACCGAGCGCACCGAACTGATGAACGCCGACGAGATCACCGACGCGCTGACCGAGGCGGTCCTCGACGACCTCGACCTCGACGAGGGACAGGAGGTGCTCACGATCGTCAACGGGATGGGCGGCACCCCGCAGATGGAGCTGTTCGTCGTCAACCGCCGGCTGCAGGAGCTGCTCGGCGAGCGGGACCTCGAGACGTGGGACGCCTGGGTCGGCGACTACATGACCTCGCTCGACATGGCGGGCGCGTCGATCACCGTCTGCGCCGTCGACGAGGAGCTGAAGGAGCTGCTCGCCGCGCCGGCCGACACCCCCGCTCTCACTCGGACCCAATGAGCCGGGAGGGCCGAACCGACGGGGGAACGGCGGACGAGGCGACCGAGGGGGCCGCCGTCGTCGCGGCGGTCGAGGCGGTCGCCGACCGCATCGAGGACGAGCGCGACCACCTCACGGAGCTCGACTCCGCCATCGGCGACGCCGACCACGGCGGGAACATGGCCCGCGGGTGGGCGGCCGCCGCCGACGCCGCCCGCGACCTCGACGACCCCGACCCGCAGTCCGTCTGCAGGACGGTCGGGAAGACGCTCATGGCCGAGGTCGGCGGGGCCTCGGGCCCGCTGTTCGGGGGCTCGTTCGTGTTCGCGAGCGCCGAGCTCGACGACGGGGTCACCGCCGAGAGCGCCGTGGCGTTCGCCGAGACCTACTTGCAGAAGGTCGAGGACCGCGGCGACGCCCGGGTGGGCGACCAGACGGTGGTCGACGCGCTCACCCCCGCGGTCCACACGTTCAAGAAGTCGATCGAGACGGACGAGCTCCCGCCGCTCGAGGCGCTCGCGAAGGCGGTCGACGCGGCCGAGCGCGGCGTCGCGTTCACGGTCCCGATCCGGGCGAAGAAGGGGCGCGCCTCATACCTCGGGTGGCGCTCCGTCGGCCATCAGGACCCCGGCGCGACGAGCGCGCTGTACATCCTCGAAGAGCTGCTCGCGACCGCCGCCGACGCGCTCGACAGCGAGGTGCCCGACGCGGACGCGACCTCGCCGACGATCCCCGACGAGGAGCCCGACGACGCGGCGGGCGACGGAGAGGGCGACGCGCCACCGGAGGACGGGGACTGATGGTCGGGCTCGTCGTCGTCTCGCACAGCGGACGCGCGGCCGAAGGGATCGTCGGGGTGGCCGCCGAGATGGCCGGTGACACCCGGATCGAGCCGGTGGGCGGCGACGGGCAGGGCGGGATCGGCACCGTCCCGGACGCGATCGAGGCCGCGGTCGACGCCGCGGACGACGGGGACGGGGTCGTGGTCCTCGTCGATCTCGGTAGCGCCGTCATGAACGCCGACGTCGCCGTCGAGATGAGCGACGCGGAGGCCGTCATCGCCGACGCGCCGGTGCTGGAGGGCGCGGTCAACGCCGCCGTCGCCGCCACCGACCCGTCCGCCACGCTCGACTCGGTCCGGGAGCAGGCCGAGGCGGCCCGCGGCGTGGAGAAGCTGTAGCGCTCACGCCCCGTCGATGCCGAGCAGGTCCCGGACCTCGCTCCGGGCGTCGCAGGCGAGCGCCTCGTCGGCGAGGGCCCTCGCTTCCTCGGTGTCGACCGCACGGACCCGCTCTTTCACCGCCGGGACGGTCACAGCGCTCATGCTGAGCTCGTCGAGCCCGAGCCCGACGAGCAGCTCCGTGAGCGCCGGGTCGCCGGCCATCTCCCCGCACATCCCGACCCACGCGTCGGCGCCGGCCGCGGCCGAGGTCGTCCGGTCGATCGCCCGTAACACGGCCGGGTGAAGGGGGTCGTGGTAGTCGGCGACCCCGTCGTTCTCCCGGTCGGCCGCCATCACGTACTGGGCGAGGTCGTTCGTCCCGACGCTGAGGAAGTCGAGCCGCTCGGCGAGCCGGTCCGCGAGGAACGCCGCGGCCGGCGTCTCGATCATCGCGCCAAGTTCGGGAATCGCGTGGTCGACCCCCTCGGCGTCGAGGTCGGCGGCGACCGATTCGACCGCCGCCACGGCCGCCTCGACCTCCTCGACCCGCGACACGAGCGGGAACATCACGGCCAGCCCCTCGCCGCCCGTGCTGTCCGCGCCGCCCCCGCTCGCGGCCGCCCGCAACACCGCCCGGAGCTGCGTCTCGAAGAGGTCGCGATGCTCGTCGAGCGAGAGGCGGATCCCGCGTCGCCCGAGGAACGGGTTCGTCTCGTCCGGGAGGTCGAGGTACGGCACCCGCTTGTCGCCGCCGGCGTCGAGCGTCCGGACGACCACGCGATCGTCGGGAAACGTCGACAGCGCCGCCGCCACGGCCTCGTACTGCTCGTCCTCGCTCGGCGGCGAGTCGCGGTCGATGAAGAGGAACTCCGTCCGGAACAGCCCGATCCCGTCGGCGCCGCGGTCGGCGGCGGCGGGGAGCTCCGCCTCGCTCCCGACGTTCGCCGCCACCTCGACCGGCCGGCCGTCGGCGGTCGCGACGCGCTCGGTGACCGCCGTCGCCTCGGTTCCGGCGGCCGCCGCGCAGGCCTCTGGGTCGGGATCGACGACGACCCGGCCGGCCGCCCCGTCGACGAGCAGGTCGTCCCCGTCTTCGACCTCGCGGAGCGGCTCGCCGACGCCGACGACAGCCGGGATCGACAGCGACCGCGCGATGATCGCCGCGTGCGCGGTCCGACCGCCGGAGACGGTGGCGATCCCGGCGACCGCGTCCGGGTCCAGCTCCGCGGTGTCGCTCGGCGTGAGCCGCTCGGCGAGCAGCACGGTCCCGTCGGGGAGGTCGCCGAGGCCGACGACGGAGTCGACCTCCAGGAGGGCGCGGAGCAGGCGGTCCCGGACGTCGCGCAGGTCGTCGGCGCGCTCGGCCATCGGACCGTCGAGCCCCTCGAACCGCTCGATCGCGGCCGCGAACCGGTCGTTCACGGCGTGGCCGGCCGGCGTCCCGTCGCCGATCGCGTCCTCGACGTCCCCGACGAGTTCCGGGTCGTCGAGGAACTGCTCGTGGGCGTCGAACACCGCCGCCTCCTCCTCGCCGACGCGCTCCGCGGCCCGGTCGCGGGCGTCCCGGATCGCCTCGCGCGCCTCGTCGCGGGCGCTCTCGAACCGCGCCAGCTCGGCGTCGGCGTCGACCGCGGACGGGTCGGGGCGGTCGGGGAGCGTCAGGTCCGCCTCGGGCCGGTACCAGCGCGCCGCGCCGACGCCCGACAGCGGCGTGCTCCCGACGCCGGTGAGCGTCCTCACGTCGGGTCACCGCCGTCGGCGTCGGTCTCGTCCCCGTCGGCCTCGCCGTCCGCCTCCCCGGTCTCACCGTCCGCCCCCTCGACCTCGCTCGTGAGGAGGTCGCAGATCGCGTCGAGCGCGTCGGCCGCCTCCGCGCCCTCGGCGACGACGCGCACCGACTCGCCGCGGGCGGCGTTCAGCCCGCTCACCGAGAGCATGCTGTCGGCGCGGACGAGCCCGTCGTCGCCGTCCCCGGGGCGGCCGATCGACACGTCGGCGTCGAATCGGCTCGCGGTCTGCACAAGCTTCGAGGCGGGCCGCGCGTGGAGGCCCGCCTCCGGCACCACGGTCACCGTGCGTTCCATGGAGCCGGATACGCGAGGCTCGGCCTTATAAGTGCGTTCGGCCGAGCGCCTCGCGCCGCGAGGTCGACTGGCTCACGCGTCAGAACCGACCGGGTCACGCGGGCGAGGCCGACCGACGTCACTCGACGACGTCCACGACCTCGCCCGCGATCATCCGCGCGAGGACGACGCGCGGCACGGCCGCGCGCTCCCGGACGACGCCGGCGATCTCCCGCGCGACGGCCTCGTCGGCGTCGTCGTCGACCGCGTTTATAAGCGGGATCGCCGTCGCGTCCGGCGGCACGTCCTTCAGCCCGCCGGCGTCGTGCGCGAGCACCCGCCCGACCAGTTCGGGGGTGATCTCGTCGCCGACCTCGGCGTCGGTGATCGCGGCCACGCGCTCGGGCCGGTGGACCGTCTCCTCGGTCAGCGGCTCGCCGACCGCGCCGACGCTCGCCACCGGCACCACGCGGTCGGCGCCGGGGGGTATCTGCGGCTCGCGATCGTTCGGGGCCTTGAGAAGCCGCGTCCGGGCGCCGTCCGCCTTCACGAGCACCGGCCCGTCGTGCGCGGCCGCTATCTCGTCGACGACGGCGGGGTCGTACCCCCGGTAGCGGTCACCGCGATCGCGCTCCGGAACGAGTCCGAGGGGGAACGCGGCCTCGGCCGCTCCGCCCGTCTCGTTGGCCCCGCCCGTCTCGTTGGCCTCGTCCGTCCCGTTCGCTCCGTCTGTTCCGTCTGCTTCGTTCACCCCGACCGCGTCGAGCGCGGCGACCGGATCGGCCGTCACGCGGACGTCGGCGACCTCCCGGTCGAAGATGGGGATCCGCACCGTCGCCGTGAGCACCGCTCGGTCGAGCCGGTCGGCGAGGGCGTAGAGGGTGGTCTTCTTCCCGCCGGCGCCGACGAGACAGGTCGTTCCCGCGGCCGCGTCCAGCGCGTCGACGACGTCGTCCATAGTCGTCGGTACGGGGGGCCAGGGGCGAAAACGCACCGGTCGGGGAGCGGTCGTGCCCCCGACCGCCCCGGCCGCCGGGTCCCGTGTCGGCACCGAGACGCGCTTTCGCGCGTCGGCGTGTGGTTTAATCCCGTCCGAGTGCGACCGTGGTCACGATGACCGTCCCCGACCGGGTCCTCCGCGTCGACCTCTCCGCCGGCCGCGTGCGCAGCGAACGCGTCCCGACGACGTGGCGCGAGCGGTACGTGGGCGGGAAGGGACTCGGCGCGCGCTACCTCTACGACATGGCGGCCGGCGTCGACCCGGAGGCGCCGGCGAACCGCCTCGCGTTCCTCGTCGGCCCGCTGACCGGCCACCTCCCCGGCGAGCCGCGCTACGCCGCCGTCACGAAGTCGCCGCTCACCGGCGCGTTCCTCGACTCCTACGGCGGCGGGTCGTTCGCGAGCCGGCTCGCGGGCTCGCTCGGGGACCACCTCGGCGTCGTGATCGAGGGCGCCGCGGACGACCCCGTCGCGCTCTCGATCGCCGGCGGGGAGGCGACGATCGAGCCCGCGGGCGACCTCGACGGGCTCGACGCGGCCGAGACCGACGCGAGATACCCGGACGCCGCCGTCGCCTGCATCGGCCCCGCGGGCGAGGCCGGCGTGCGCTACGCGACGATCGCCTCCGACGGCGGCGACCACCACGCCGGCCGCGGGGGCGCGGGCGCCGTGATGGGGTCGAAGGACCTGAAGGCGGTCGTCGCCCGCGACCCGCCGCCCGAGACGTCGCCGGCGCTTGAGGCGCTCCGCGACCGCGACGCGGAGCGGTTCGCCGAGAGCGACGCGGGCCGGTGGCTCGCCGCGGGCGACACCCTCGAAACGGTGTCGTTCGCCGACGAGACCGGCGTGCTCCCGACCCGAGGGTGGCAGGCGCGACGGTTCGAAGGGGCCGACGACCTCGGCGTCGAGCGCGCGGCGGAGCGCGCCGCGGGCCGCGAGCGCCCGGACGAACCGGTCCCTGGCGGATTCCGTATCAGCCCGGGTGACGGGGAGAGCCCCGCGGAGGACGCCGACCCGGACGAGACCGTCCCGCGCGGCGGCACCCCCATCGCGCTCGGCGCGGGACTCGGGATCGACGACTTCGACGCCGCCGCGGCGCTCGGCGGCGTCTGCGACCGGCTCGGGATCGACGTGATCTCCGCGGGGAACGCCGTCGCGTGGGCGGTGCGCGCGAGCGAGGCCGGGCTGATCGACCCCGCCGACCACGGCGTCGATCGAGGCCTCTCCTTCGGCGACGAGGGGGCGGCGCGAGCGCTGATCGAGGAGATCGCGTCGCGGGCGACCCCGCTCGGAGACGCCCTCGCCGACGGTGTCGAAGCCGCGGCCGACCGGTTCGGCGGCGCGGACCTCGTTCCGACGGTGAAGGGGATGGAGCTCGCCTCCTACGACCCGCGGGGCGCCGAGACGATGGCGCTCGCGTTCGCGACGAGCGACCGCGGCGGGTGTCACCGGCGCGCCCGCCCGGTGGAGACCGAGGCGGTGGCGGCGCCCGGGTGGACTCCGACGGAGCGCGCCGCGGTCGTCGCCGAGGAACAGGACCGCCGCGCCGCCCTGTGGTGTCTCGTCGCCGACGACTTCCTCGCGGACGCCTTCGGTCCGGAGACCGCGGCCGAGTGGTTCGCGGCGCTCGGCGACGAGCGCGACCCCGAGGACCTCCGGCCCCTCGGCGAGCGCGTGTGGACGCTCGCGCGGCTGTTCAACCTCCGCGAGGGGTTCACCCGGGCCGACGACGCGCTCCCCGAGGCGCTGACGAGGGACACCGAGGGCGGGCCGGGTCGCGGGGAAGACGAGGGGACCGGCCCCGAGCGCGACGGCCTCGACCCCGATGCGTTCGAATCCCTCCTCGACCGGTACTACGCGTGCCGAGAGTGGGACCGCGAAGGGCGGCCGACCGCGCGGCTGCTCGACCGACTCGGGCTCTCGGACCTGCCCGACGCGTCGACCCCGGTCGGGTCGGCAGCGGACGTGCCGGATCCCGACGGGGACGGCGACGGCGGCGGCGACCGATAAAAGGTGGCGTTCGTCGACTACGGCGCGGCCTGCTTCGTCGACACCAGCTCGATCACGTCGCGGTGGGAGAGCTCGTGGCCGGTCCCGACCTGACGCCCGCTCCGGCAGTCGGTGCCGTGGAGGAGGCCCTCCCCGATGTCCGAGTGGATGTGGAAGGCGAAGTCCTCGGTCGTCGACCCCTCGGGGAGGAGGAAGCAGTCGCGGAAGACGCCCTTCTCGTCTTTGCTCCCGTTCGCGGAGCCGGGGAAGACGGCGATACAGCCGAGCACGTCGAAGACGGCCGCCTCCAGCGCGCCCTGCACGCCGGTCCCGTCGTAGTCGGCGACGAACTCGCCGATCCGGTCGAGGCCGGCCTCCTGCTCGCCGGAGACGTCGCCGACGACGTCGAAATCGCTCTCGCCGGGCGTGTAGTCGACGACGCCGGCGTCGTTGGCGTTCTTGAGGGCCTTCTCGGCGTGGGCGCTCGCGGGGACGAACGAGAGGTGGTCGTAGTCGGGGTCCGACGTGATCGCCTCCCAGTTCGACTGCGCCTCGGGCGTGTCCATCTTGTTCGCGGCGACGACCATCGGCTTCGTGCGCTTGCGGATCTCGCGGGCGAGCGACGCCTCGTCGGTGTCGTCCCACGTCTCGGGGTCGAGCTCCAGTCCCTCGGCGAGGATGACGCGTTTCATCCGGTCCTTGTCGATGCCGAACGCGGACATCTGCTCGGCGAGCTCCCGCTCGATGGCGGCCTCGGAGCCGTGGTAGCGCGTCTCGAACTTCTCGATCCCCTTGCGGAGCACGTCGAGGTACCACTCGTCGAGCTCCTCCTCTAAGAAGTCGATGTCCTCGCGCGGGTCGTGGCCCTCGGTGGCCTCGCCCTCGATGTCGGTCTTGCCCGAGAAGTCGACGACGTGGATCAGCACGTCGGTCTCGTTGAGGTCGGTGAGGAACTGGTTGCCGAGGCCGCGCCCCTCGTGGGCGCCGGGGACGAGCCCGGCGACGTCGACGAGCTTCACGGGGACGTACCGGGTCCCCTCGCGGCAGACGCCGACGTTCGGCGTGCAGCGCTCGTCGAACTCCGGGGCGGCGCAGTCGACGCGGACGTACGCTTCGCCGACGGTCGGGTCGATCGTCGTGAACGGGTACGCGCCCTCGGGCACGTCGTTCATGGTCGCGGCGTTGAAAAACGTCGACTTCCCCACGGAGGGCTTGCCGACGAGGCCGATCCGATAACTCATTACCGTCAGTGCGCGACCCGCGGTAAAAAGCGATGCGAGACGCGACGTGGCGTGCGGATTAGTGACGTACGGGGAGTCGGCAGGCGTCGTCGACCCGGTCGGGCGTCGGAGCAGACTGGTCGGGCGTCGGATCCGACTGGTCGGGCGTCATCCCGACCCGATCAGGCGTCGCCGTCGGACTGCCCCGGCTCGCCGACCGCTTCGATCGGGAGGACGTTCTGAAGCGCCGTGTAGGCGTCTTGGGGGCTCTCGAACCGCTCTTGCTCGATTTCGCTGAGCAGCTCGCCGAGGTCGGCGTCGCCGTCGGCGAACAGCACGGTGGTCCCGGCGCACGCCTCGGCGAGGTCGCTCCGAGCCGCCGGGAAGGAGTGGTCAGCGAATTCGCCCTCGACTCTCGATAGGTGGATCTCGGTCGTCATGGCCGTATATCGCGTCGAGAGCGCTTAAACGCACGCCTCGAACGGTCGGGCCAAAGAACCGGCAAAGCCTGCAAAGAGTTATGCGGTCGCAGCTTCATGATACATGTGAACAGATGACACTCTACGACCGGATCCTAGTCCCGACCGACGGCTCCACCGAGGGGGAGCGGGCGGTCGCGCACGCGCTGGACCTCGCCGCGGTCCACGATGCCGCGGTCCACGCGGTCCACGTGGTCGACACGGCGAGCTACGCGGGGATGCCGATGGAGGCCTCCTGGGAGGGCGTCGGCGAGCTCCTGCGGGGCGACGCCGAGGAGGCCGTGGCGGCGGTCGAGGAGCTGGCCGAGGAGACCGTCGTCGACGTGGAAACGGCCGTCGTCGAGGGGTCGCCCAGCCGCGAGATCATCCGGTACGCCGAGGGGAACGGCTGTGACCTCGTCGTGATGGGCACCCACGGCCGCGGCGGGATAGACCGGCTCCTGCTCGGGAGCGTGGCCGAGAAAGTCGTTCGCGGCGCCGCCGTCCCGGTCCTGACGGTCCGGATCGACGGCGACGTCCCGACGGAGCCGAGCGTGGCGGAGGCCGCCGGACGGACGTGAGCGCGGCCGGGCTGCCCAGTCCCGACCCTCGCGACGCCGCGCCGTCCAGCCCCCGCCGACCCGACCCCGCGGTCAGCCGTCGGCGTCGCGGAGGTGCTCGCAGTCCCCGGCGTGGACGCGTCGCGTCCCGTCTCCCGTGTCGATCACGAGCGCGCCCGGCGACTCGACGTCGACCGCGGTCCCCGTGACGACCCCCTTCGGCGTTTCCACCCGAACCCGTCGCCCGAGCGTGCTCGCCCGCTCGCGCCACGCCGCGAGGATCCGGTCGGATCGGTCCGCCGTCTGCGCGAGCGCCGCGACCCGTTCGAGGAGCGTCGCCGCGAAGCGCCGCCTGTCGACGTCGCCGCCGGTCTCGGCGCGCAGCGAGGTCGCGTCGGCCGGGAGCGCGTCCGGATCGACGTTCGCGTTGACGCCGACGCCGACGACGAGCCACGAGACGCGGTCGGCCTCGCCCTCCATCTCGGTGAGGATCCCGGCGAGCTTGCGGCCGCCGCGTCTCGAGCGGTCGGCGTCGCCCGCGGCGCCTCCCGCTCCGTCGCCCCCGACGAGCACGTCGTTCGGCCACTTGATGTGCGCGTCGACGCCGACCTCGCGGCAGGCGTCGACCGTCGCGACCGCCGCGGCGAGGGTGAACAGCGGGGCGCGGGCGGGCGAGACCGTCGGCCGCGTGACGACCGACAGCCAGACGCCGCCGCTCGGCGCGACCCACTCGCGGTCCAGCCGGCCTCGACCGCCGGTCTGCTCGTCGGCGACGACCGCGACGTCGGCGGCGCCGTCGGCCGCCAACTCGCGGGCGCGGTCGTTCGTCGACGGGACGGCGTCGTGGTACTCCACCTCGTACGGCGCGTCGAGTCCGAACTCGATCCCGGCCGCGCAGTAGGCGGGCTCCGCGGGCGCGGCGTAGCCCGCGCCCGTCGACTCGACGGCGAACCCCTCCTCGCGGAGCGCCTCGACCGCCTTCCACACCGCCGCCCGCGAGACGTCGAGCTCCGCGGCGAGCGCCGGTCCCGAGACCGGACCGTCCTCCAGGGCGTCGAGCAGCGCGCGACGCGTGTCCATGTCGACGCGGTCGGCGCGGGCGTGGAAAGCCGTTCCGGGTCGCCAGCGGGGACCCGCTCGCCTATGGGTCCGCGGGCGTAACGTCGGGTGTCGCATGACCGACGCCGAGACCGTTCCCGTGACCGTCGTCGATGGCGAGGAACGCACAAAGCTGGCTGTCGAGCCGGGACGGAACCTGCGGCGCGTCCTCCTCGACGCCGACCTGTCGCCGTACGCGGCCGCGACGCGCCGACTGAACTGCGGCGGGCGCGGGATCTGCGCCACCTGCGGCGTTCGGATCCGCGAGGGACCGCCGCCGGACCACTGGCACGACCGGCTCGCGGCCCGTTTCGGCTACCCGCGGCTGTCGTGTCAGGTCACCGTCGACGGGCCGATGACGGTCGAGCTCGTCGACAAGCGCGTCTGGGGATCGCGCGAGTCGGGCGGCGGCGACTAGCGGGGAGCGACCGTGCCGCGCGTCGCGGCGCTCGCCTCCGAGACACCTCGTTTCCGGTGAAACGCGGCCGTGAGACGCGACGGGACCGCGTCGACGAGGAGACCCGACGCGACCGCGGCGGCCGCCGCTCCCCGACGAGCCGAGTCGACTGTGGGCACAAGACCCAAGGTCTCACGGGCGAACGCTCCGGTATGCAACCCTCCAAGGAGCGGGAGGCGTCCGACGGCGACCCGATGGACGACCTCGACGACCTCCTCGACGACGACCTCGCCGAGGGCGGGGACCCCTCGACGTCGGACGAGGCCGATTCGCGCGCCGAGAGGAACGAGTCGGCTGGCCGGGCGGCCGAGACCGGCGGCGACGGCGGGCGCGTCGGGACGAGCGGTCGCTGGTTCTCCGCGAAGGCGTTCGCGCTCGCGCTCGCCGCGGTCGCGATCGGCGTCTTCGTCGGCGGCGCGATCCCGCTCATCGGCGGGACGATCGGTTCGGCCGGAGGCGTGTTCCTCGCCGCGTTCCTGATCGGGCTGGCGCTCTCCGCCCGACGGTACGTCGAGACCGGGCTCGCCGGCGCCGCGGCGGGGGCCCTCGTCGCGGTCACGAACGTCCTCGGCGTCGGCTTCCTCCCGATCGGGGTCGACTACCTCCAGCAGTGGGGGCTTCCCCTGCTCGCGGTCGGCGGCGGGCTCGGGCTCGTCGCGGCCCTGCTCGGCCACTACTTCGGCCGCGATCTCCGCGCGGGCCTGACCGCGGACGTCGAGGGCTGAGCGCCCCGAAAAACCCTTACTTCCGCCCGATCAGCGCGGGCCAGTGATACGCGTCGAACCCGACGTACGCCGCGATCTCCCGGCGTTCGAGCGCGAGGAAGCCCGCGAGTATCGCGACGAACCCGACGATCGCTTCCGCCTCGACGAGGGTGCCGAGCAGGACCCAGCTCCCGGCCGCGGCGACCACGGGCTCGGCGTACCCGACGAGGTGGAGCTGCGCCGGGCCGACCTCGTCGAGCAGCGCGAAGTAGATCAGGAACGCGAGGACGCCCGACAGCAGCGTGAGGTAGGCGAGCGACACGATCGCGGTTCTGTTCCACTCGATCGCCGACGGCGACTCCCCGAGCGCGGCGGCGCCGACGAAGAGGATTCCGGCGCCGAGCACCATCGCCCACCCCTGCAGGGCGGCGATCGGGAGGTCGGTCCGGAGCGGTCGGAGCAGGACCGCGCCCAGCGAGAAGGCGACGGCGCCGGCGAACGCGAGGCCGACGCCGAGGAGGGCCGAGTTACCGGCCCCGGCCGCGGTCGGGTCGGCGATCACGACCACCCCGAGGACACCGAGGGCGAACCCGCCGATTTCGACGGGACCGAGCCGCTCGTTGGGGAGGAGGACCGCGGCGAACACCGCGGTCAACACCGGCACGAGGCTCACGACCACCGCGGCGACCGCCCCCGAGATGTGGAGCTCGCCGACGTACAACAGCCCGTGGTACGCGGCGATCACGAAGGTCGCCGCGACGGCGACGCCGAGCCACTCGTCGCGTCCGCTGGGCGTCGTCCGTCCGGACATGACCGCGGCGACGCCCAGCACGATCGCTCCGGCGATCGCGTACCTGACGCCGGCGAACAGCAGCGGCGGGAAGTGGTGTAACCCGGCCTCGATCGCGACGAAGGAGGTGCCCCACAGGGTCGCGAGGAGGACGAAGGCGGCGACGACTGATTCCGGAGTAGAGAGGAGGTTCCGTAGCTTCATTGAGTGTTAGATCGAAGTTTCTTGAGACAGTTAAACTATTCTCTCACAATCGGCCGAATTCAGAATGAACAATCACGCATACGAACGAACTGCAATACGCTTCCGAAACGAGGGTCGTTCTTGGATTCGAGTGCAAGTGTGTCGGTCGGAATATACAACAGTCCCTCACTCGAAGGGGGCGTATGGACGAGCGCGACGTGCGGCTGTTGAAGGCGATATCTGACCTCGGAACCGGGAGCCCCGAGCGGCTCCACGAGGAGACCGGGATTCCGGTGTCGACGATCCACTACCGGCTGAACAACCTCCGCGAGGACGGCGTGATCGAGAACGATCTGTACGACCTCGACCACGAGGCGCTCGGGCTCGGCGTCACCGTCATCGTCGAGGTGCTCGCGAGCTACGAGGGCCCGTACGAGGAGTTCGCCGACGAGCTACTGGCGGTCGAGGGGGTCACGGAGGCGTTCTTCACGATGGGCGAGACCGACTTCGTCGTCCTCGCGCGGCTCTCGTCGTCCGACACCGTCGAGCGGCTCATCAGCGACTTCGAGGCGATTCCCGAGGTCGAACGCACGAACTCGACGTTCACGATCGCCACACTCCGCGACGAGCCGCGAGCGCCGGCGACGTACGACCTCGACACGCTGCTCGCGGAGCTGACCGAGTAGCGCCGACCTCACTCCGGCGACAGGGAGGACCCGACCGACCGCTCGACGAACAGTAGCGCTACCAGTCCGAGTATCACCAGCGTGTACGCGAACGCGGCGAAGAGCGCGTCCTGCGTCGATGGGTACTCGGTGGTCCGGAAGATGATCACTTTCCGGACCATCGCGATGACGCCAGTGTAGATCACCAGCCTGACGATCCGACGGGTGTCGCTCTGTTCGATGTAGGCGACGACCGTCTCGTACACCTCGACGATGATGAGCAGCAGCAGTCCGGTCTCGATGAATCCGATGACCGTGTTCGGGTCGGTGATCTCGCCGGTGGGAACTGACTCGGCGATCTGTATCGCGAGGTCGACCACGCCGATCCCGAACAGGAGGGCGAACAGCGCCGCCGCGGCGAGTTCGACGCCGTGGATGAACCGGTTCGTCGCGTCGGAGACCCGGTCGCCGCGCGTCTTCGCGACGGCCGGCTCGGGCGTGCGGTCTGTCGCTGGCGGGTCGTCCGAGGGACCCGGTGGCGGATCGTCCATCTGGTGTTCCCTCTAGGTGCGAATCAAGGCCCCGCGACACGTAAAGAACAGGGGCGACAACGTGTGAATCGGGGGCGGAACGGGAGGGATTCCGAGGACCGTTACGACCGCTTGCCGATCTCCTCGCGGAGCACGTCGGAGACGACCTCCCCGTCGGCCTTGCCGCGGAGCGCGCCCATGGCCTCGCCCATCAGCCCCGAGAACGCCCCCATCCCCTCCGCCTCGATCTGATCGGCGTTGCGCTCGACGACGTCGACGACCGCCTCGCGGACCGCATCCTCGCTCACCCCAGAGAGTCCGGCCTCCTCGACCGCCTCCGCGGCCGTGAGGTCCGGGTTCTCGGCGAGCGTCGTCAGCACCTCCGGCACGCCCTCCTTCGCGAGGTCGCCGCCCTCGACGAGGGCGAATAAGTCGAGGAAGTGGTCGTCGGTCAGGTTCTCGACCGGGGCCCCCTCGCGGCGGATCTCCGTCGTCGTCGACTCCAGCGTCGACGCCGCGAAGGTGGGGTCGACGCCGCGCTCGACCGCGGTCTCGAACAGCGGGAAGCGCCGCCCGAAGGCGACCTGCTCGGCGAGCCCGCGATCGAGTCCGAACTCCTCGGCGTAGCGGTCGGTCTTCTCGTCGAGGAGCTCGGGTCGGTCGACGTCGGACGGGTCCGGCTCGACCGGCGGCACGTCCGTCTCGGGGTACATCCGAGCCGCGCCGGGAAGCGGACGGAGGTAGCGGGTCGTCCCGTCCTCGTTGGCGCCGCGGGTCTCCTCGGGGACGCCCTCGATCGCCGCGGCGGCCCGGTCGGCGGCGGCCTCGATCGCGAGGTCGGCGGTCTCCGGGTCGGCGGCGACGATGGCGACCGCGTCCTCCGGCCCGGCGCCGACCGCCTCGCGGAGGGACTCGACCTCGGCCTCGGTCACGCCGTACGCCGGCAGCTCGTCGGTGTGGAAGATCCCGCCCGCCCCGTGTCGCTTCGCGTGGTCGGAGAGCTCGGTCCCGAGCCGGCGGTCCGGCTGGATTTCCCACCCTACGAGCCCGTCGAAGCCGAACAGCGGAACCGCGGTCACCTTCCCGCCCGAGTCGAGCGCGCCCCGGATGACCCCGGAGTCGGTCTCGGCGAAGACGTCGGTCGCGTCCGAGACGTCGCCGACGCTCGCGTCGCGGTCGCGGAGCTCGTCGCGGATCGCGAGCAGCTCCGCCTGCCGGCCGACCTCGCCGCGGACGATATCCTCGATCCCCTGGAGGTCCTGGACGCCTTTCACCTCGACGCGGGCGCCCTCGGCGATGGAGACGTTGACGTCCTGCCGAATCGTGCCGAGCCCGCGCTTGACCGCGCCGGTCGACCGGAGCAGCATGCCGATGCGCTCGGCGGCCTCGCGGGCGCCCTCGGGGCTCCGGATGTCCGGACCGGTACCGATCTCGACGAGCGGGACGCCGAGGCGGTCCAGCGAGTAGACGACGCCGTCGTCAGTCTCCTCGACGCGCTTTGCCGACTCCTCCTCCAGCATGAGGTCGACGATCGACACCGCCCCCTCGCTCGTCTCGATCTCCCCGCTCTGGCCGAGCAGGATCGAGCGCTGGAAGCCGGACGTGTTCGACCCGTCGATGACGAGCTTCCGCATCACGTGCGCCTGGTCGACGACCGAGACGTCGAGCAGGTCGGCGATCTGGAGCGCGACCGAGAGCGCCTCGCCGTCGACGCGCCGGGGCGGCTCGTCGTCCTCCTCGACGAGGCAGGTGGTGTCGTACGCGAGGTAGGTGAACTCGCGGTCGACGCGGCTCTCCTCCATCGCGGCGTCGTCGAGCTCGCCGAGCTCGCTCTTCGTCGGGTGGAGCCGGCGGGCGATCTCGCGGTCGGCCTCGTCGGGGTCGCGCTCGACGGTCGGGGAGTCGCAGAACAGCTTCGTCTCCGTGTCGAGCTGCTGGTGGATCTCCAGCCCGGCGACGAGCCCCAGCTCCTCGTGGTCGTACTCGGGGGTCGCGTCCTCGCTCATTACGCCGTACTCCGGCAGGCCGGAACAAAAAGGGTGGCAGTTCGCGCGGGCGATGCGGATCGAGGCCACCGAGGTTCCTTATAAATGACTGGGCGGTGGCGCGTGCCTGTGAGCGGCCGCCCTCGGCGGCCGCGAGTCAGCACGCGCGAGGGAGCCCGCGGCCGCCGGCGCGGCCGCGGCGAGGCTGGGGAGGCGCGAGGGGCTGTGCGGCTGCGGTCGGGTGGGACTCAAAGGGGCAGTCGCGAGTCCTCGCGGCTGGGGCTTCGGCGGTGTTCACGATCACAGCGTTCCGATCACAGCTGTCGCTCGTCGCGTAACGTTCGAAAGGAATTGTGCGTGGATGCTGTCGTAGAGACAACACCGTGCATCGGTGCGGCGGGTGTGCCGCCGAGCGATGCGTGGGACCGGATTTGAACCGGCGGACCTCTACAGGACAGCGCCCTCAACGCTGCGCCGTTGGCCTGGCTTGGCTACCCACGCTCGCGGTGTTCAATCGCGTCCTCACGTACCCTTCCCCCAATTAAAAGCCCTTCCATTCGGCAGTGCCGTGTCGAAGAGTGACACCGGGCGGCGGGGCCGGGCGAATTCCGGGTCGGACACGCCCCCGGTCGGACGCGCCGGAACCGGCACGGGTTTGGGAGTGGCGGCCCTCAGATCCGATATGTCCGAGTGGGCCCGCGAGAACGTCCCGCTTTTGACCGCACTCAGCTCCGTCGCGGCGCTGGCCGTGGTGTTCGGCGCCGTCGGCGGCGCGATACCGAGCGTCCTCCTGCCCCGCGCGAGCGACGCCGTCCTCGCCGCGATCCCGCACTTCAACGCCGCCGTCTCGGCGACGGCCATCGGCACCATCGTCCTCGGCTGGCGCGCCATCTCCCGCGGCGACGTGCGCCGACACCGCGCGTTCATGCTGACGTCGTTCGGCCTCTTCACCGCCTTCCTCGGCGCGTACCTCTACCGGCTGATCCACGTCGGCACGACCGAATTCCCCGGCCCCGACGTCGTCTACACCTACCTCTACCTCCCGTTCCTCGGGATACACATCCTGCTCGCGATCGCCTGTATCCCGTTCGTCTTCTACGCGCTCCTGCTCGCCGCGACCCGCCCGCACGAGGAACTGTACCACACGCGTCACGCGCAGGTCGGCTTCGTCGCCGCCGTCCTCTGGCTGATCTCCTTCGCGATGGGGATCGGCGTGTACGTCATGCTGTACCACGCGTTCTGAGGCGGGCGCGGGGCCGACCGGCGAAGCCGGGCGCTCCGACCGTACCGGCCGCACCGATCGCCCCGACCGCTCCGACGAAGCTTGATATCGCCGTCAACCGTACGAACCGTCGTGCTGTTCGCGACTCACCTCCTCGTCGCCGCCGGCCTCGGGTGGCTGTCGGGACACCCGCGCCTCCGGCGGTACCTCGGCGGTTCGCCGCCGCTCTCCGTGTGGTGGGTCTTCGCCGGCGCCGCGCTCCCGGACGTCGTCGACAAGCCGCTCGGCGCGCTCGGCGTCTTCGACGTCTACCAGTCGGTCGGCCACTCCGCGCTGCTCGTGCCGCTCGCCGCGCTCGTCGCCGTCGCCGCGAGGCGCCGCGGCCTCGCGGTCGCGGTCGGCTGGGGCTCTCACCTCGCGCTCGACGCGCTCCACATGGTCGTGAACGGGCGGCCGGGCGACGCGGCGTTCCTCGGGTGGCCGCTCCTCACGCGGTCCGACCCGCTCGCGATCCCGCCGGGCGAGTTCGCGCTGTTCTACGTCGGAACCCCCTCCTTCTTCCTCGAAGCGGCGCTGTGGCTGGCGGCCGTCTCACTGGTGTTGCGGTCGCGGGTCGCCGTCGGCACCGACCGGGAAAACGGTCGGTGAGACCGGTCCGGCCGCCTACCCGTCGTCGTTCGCCATCCGGTGGGCCGCGTAGAAGAGCGGGACGAGCAGCGCACCGGCGAACCCGAAGCCGAGCGCGAGCGCGCCGATGTCGCCCGCGCTGAGGACGCGGCCGGCGCTCCCGCCGTCGTCGCCGTCGCCTCCGTCGCCACCGCTTCCGCCGTCGCCTCCGTCGCCACCGCTTCCCCCGCCTCCGCCGTCACCGCTCCCACCGTCGCCGCCGGCGTCGGGCTGGACAAGGTCGTCGTCGACGGAGCCGACCGCGACGGAGCCCTTCATGCCGACCGCCTCGTGCGGCACGCAGAGGTACTTGAGCGTGTCGCCGTCGGACGCGTCGTCGAACGTGTACTCGAAGGTGGTCCCCGCCTCGCTGACGGTCTCGCCGCTGTCGAACGTCCCGTCCTCGGCGACGACGTTGTGCGCGCCGCCCTCGCCGGTCCACTCCCAGACGACGGTCGTTCCGGGGTCGATCAGGATCGCGGCCGGACCGAACCTGAGCCCGTTGACCGCGCCGACGTCGACGGTGACCTCGTCCTGTCCGGTGTAGTCGTGCGTCCCGTCGTAGTTGTCCACGTCGTCGAGCCAGCCGCCGTACTGGGCGGCGGCGGTCCCGGAACCGGCGGCGAGGCCGGTCGCGGCGGCGGCGCCTGCGGCGCCGACCCTGAACAGCCCGCGGCGGCTCATCGTCGCGTCGTCGGCGTCGGATGTCATACCTGTACCTCCCAGCGTGGGCGTATTTAAATTCCCGATTCCCGACTCGCGACGTGAGAACGGGAGGCGGCGACGGGGCGAGTCGTCGGGAACCGAGGTCGGAGCCCGATCAGTCGTCCGCCGGCGTCGGGTCGGGCGTGACGGGGTCGAGGTCGCGGTCGCTCTCCTCGCCCTCGACGTCGAAGGGGTACTCGCCGGTGACGCAGCCGAGACAGAGGTCCGCGCGGCTCTCGCCGAGCGCCTCGGAGACGGCGTCGATCGAGAGGTACGAGAGGGAGTCGGCGCCGACCTCCTGTCGAATCTCCTCGGTGGAGGCGTCGGCGGCGATCAGCTCCTCGCGGGTCGCCATATCGATCCCGAAGTAACAGGGCGCGACGATCGCCGGCGCGCCGATCCGGAGGTGGACCTCCTCGGCGCCGGCTTCGCGGACGAGCTCGACCAGCTGCGTCGAGGTCGTTCCCCGGACGATGGAGTCGTCGATGATGGTGACCGACTTCCCCTCCACGGTCGATTTGATCGGGTTGAGCTTCAGCCGGACCGCGCGCTCGCGCTCGTCCTGCGTCGGCATGATGAACGTGCGCCCGACGTACCGGTTCTTCATCAGCCCCTCGGCGAACTCGATACCGGCGTCGTTCTCCGGACGGGCCTCGCCGTCGGCGGTCGTCTCGCCGGCCGCGTCGGCGTAGCCGGAGGCGAACGCCCGGCCGGAGTCGGGGACCGGCATCACGACGTCGGCCTCGACGCCGGACTCCTCCCAGAGCTTCCGCCCGAGCTTGCGGCGGACCTCGTACACGAGGTTCTCGTCGATGACCGAGTCGGGGCGCGCGAAGTAGACGTGTTCGAAGAAGCAGTGCGCGGTCGACTCGCGCTCGACCAGCTGGTAGGTGTCGTACCCCGCGCCGTCGGGGTCGAGGACGACGAGTTCGCCCGGGCGCACGTCCCGGATCAGCTCCCCGTCGAGCGTGTCGATGGCGGCCGACTCGCTGGCGAGCACGTATCCGCCGTCCACTTTCCCCAGACACAGGGGACGGTTCCCGAGGGGGTCGCGCACGCCGAGGACGGTGTCGTCGTGGGTGATCGCCAGCGAGTAGGAGCCGTGGATGCGGTTCATCGTGTGTTTGACGGCGCGCACGAGGTCCTCCTCCAAGAGGTTGCGCGCGAGGTCGTGGGCGATCACCTCGGTGTCGCCGTCGGAGGTGAACGCGTGGCCGGCCGCCGCGAGCTCCTCGCGCACCTCGTCGGCGTTCACGAGGTTCCCGTTGTGCGAGAGCCCGAGCGAGCCGGACTTGAAGGAGACGGAGAACGGCTGTGCGCAGCTCTTGTCGAGGCTCCCGGCGGTCGGGTACCGGACGTGACCGATGCCGGTGCCGCCCGACAGCGACGCCAGGTCCCCCTCCTCGAACGCGTCCCCGACGAGCCCGCGCTCGACGTGGCTGTGCTGTTGGAACCCGTCGTGCGTGACGATCCCAGCGGACTCCTGCCCGCGGTGTTGGAGCGCGTACAGCGCGTAGTACAGCGGCCGCGCGGCCTCGCGGTCAGCGAGCGAGATGCCGACGACCCCGCACTTCTCTCGCGGCTCGTCAGCGGTGTGGTCCCCACCGGCGTTCATGTACGCGACGGTGGGGCGTGAGGCGATAAAAATCCTCGTGTTCGTGGTGCTATCGAGGTTTACGACGGGGTATATATGCACAAACGCGGATCGGGTCCGGCGAAGTCGCCGACCGGCCGGTCGGCTCACCTCCCGTCGACGTCGCGCTCACTCCCCCTCGATCAGCTCGTCTAATCGCTCGAAGTACGCCTCCCGCGGCACCTGGTAAGCGGCGCGGTAGTCGACGTCGCCGGCGGCGAACCGCTCCGCGACCGCGACGGCCGCGGCCGCGCCCGACTCGCGGTCGTCGCGGGTCTCCGAGACCGCCTCGACCTCGGGCTCCAAGAAGAGCACGACGTGCCACTCGTCGGTCGCGTACTGGCCGGATCCGGGGCGGGCCGTCCGCGCGCCGTTCGTGAGGTAGATGGTCGGCATGCACTCCGCGGGGAGGTCGTCGCCGTCGAACACGTCGGGCCGGTAGACGAGGATCGCCCGTCCGCTCGGCTCCTCGTTCCACACCCGCCAGCCGTCCGGCAGCGCCTCGAAGCTCATGGGCGGAGTCGGAGGCGGAGGCTTGAAAGGATCGCGCTCCGGTCCGCCTAGTCGACGATGTCGGAGCCGCCCGGCGGGAGGAACTCCTGAAGCTGGTCCGCGCTCGCCACCTTGCGGACGAACGACTGGTCCGCGAACCGCCCCTTCAGCTCGCGGTACACCATCATCGCGGCGTCGTTCTGGGCGTACATCCCCGGCTCCAGCGTGACGCTCGTCGCCGCGCGGTCGACGATCGCCGACGGCGGCCCGCCGATGGCCTGCGTGACGGGCTCGCACTGAACGCCGACGGCGATCCGGCAGGGGACATCCTCGAAGTAGGTCCGGTCGCCGCGGATCACGAAGCTCCCCTTCTCGATGTACTCGCCGCTCTCTGGGGTCTTCGATACCTGATCCGGCTCGACCATGTACGCGTCGCCCGCGCCGCGACCGTCCTTCCAGTCCGAGGAGTACGAGACGGCGAACTGCGCGACCTCCCGCAGCGTCTCCTCGGAGAAGTCGACCGGGTCCGCGGACTCGGAGGGCCCCGCGGCCTTCAGCAGGGTCACGGGCCCGCCGTGCGCCTGCGTGTGGAAGAACCGGTCGTGTTTGCCCATGTACTTCTTGACGAGCTCCTCGTTCTGGTCGGCGTTGCGCCCGCCGATGACGAGGTAGCCGGTCGAGGTGTGGAACCACCGGAAGCGGTCGTACCAGTCGTCGGGGCTCCGGATCGGGATAGAGGCGCGTGAGAGCCAGTCGGTCTCGTACGCCTCGTCGTCGTCTCCCTCGTCGCCGTCGCTTCCGCCGTCCCCGTCGTCCGCCGCCTGCTCCGCCTCCCACTCCGCCTTGCGCTCCTTGACGGCCTCCAGCTCGCGGCGCGTCGACTCGATCGCCTCCATCGCGCCCTCCTTCTTCCCCTCGATCCGCTTCGCCTCCTGGTAGAGCCGGTCGGCGTTGACCTCGACGCCGGCGCTCGCGTCGAGTTCGACTCGGACCGCGTCGACGCCCTCGCCGTCGTCGCTCCCGGCCTCGAGCTCGACCGTCACGGTCCCCTCGCCGCCGTCGACGTCGACCACGGCCTCGGCCGCCGGGATCCCGCGCTCCGCGCCCGCGTCGAGCGTCTCGGCGATCTCGTCCCACGGGACCTCGCTCTTGCGAGCCTCCTGAACCGTCGAGAGCACCTCGTCGACGAGGTCGTAGTTCGCGTACAGGAGTTCGGCGCGCTCGCGCTCCGCCTCGGCCTGCTCCTCGAACCCCTCGATCGCCCCCTCCTGCTGTTCGATGATCCGCTCCTGTTTGGCGATCTCCTCCTCGAAGTCGGGCCGGGAGGCCTTCGCGTCCGCCGGGGCCTCGCCCTCGCCGGTGTCGTCGCGGTCGAGCCGGTAGAAGTACTCGTCGACGGCGGCGTTGAACGAGTCGAAGCCGACGCTCGGGAGCCCCTCGTGCTCCGAGAGGGGGAACGGCGTGACGTCGACGACGCGGGGGTCGCGGTCGTCCGCCTCGCTTTCGGACAGCTCCTCCTCGTACACGCGCGGGTCGACGTCGCCGGAGCGGAGCCGGTCGCCGATCCGTTCGAGCGCCTCGTGGAGCGCGCGGAGCTGGTCGTCGGTCGCCTCGTCGATGGGCGTCTCCTTCTCGACGCCCGCGCGCGTGCACACCTCCTCGGCGTATAGCCCGCCGAGGTTGAGCTGCGTGGCGAGGGTCCGCACCACGTCGCTGTCGGACTCGCGCATGTTCCTTTTAAACCCGCCGAGGCTCACGTCGAGGGGGTTGAGCCGCGACGCGGGGTACTCGTACTGCGAGCCGGGCGCGACCGTCCGGGACTTGAGCCGGACCGTCGACAGCGAGCCGACGACCTCGCCGGTCTCGTCGAGGGCGGCGACGTTGCCCTGGCCGAACAGCTCTGCGACGAGCGTCGTGTTCTCGTCCTCGCGCTCGAACTCGAAGGTGAGGATCCGGTCGAACTCGTACTGCTCGACGCCCGCGAAATCGGCGCCAGACATGCGGTTACGCAGCATCTTCGCGAAGTTCGGCGGGCGACCGGGGGCGTCGGCGACGTGCTCCGCGTCCGCGACGTGGGCGCGCTTCACGTCGCCCACCTCGATCATCAGCTCGACGCGGCCGCGGTCGAAGTCGCGGAGCTTCAGCCGGAGCAGGTCGTCGTCGTAGAGGTACGCCTTGTCGACCTTCGCGCCCTCGTACCGATTGAGCTCGGTGACGAGGGCCGCGAGGTCGATGCTCGACAGCTCCCGCTTCTGGTCCATACACGACAGAGACTCGCGGGCCGGAAAAAGGCGTGTCGTTGTGGGTGCGGTCGGGCGAGCGAGTCCGACCGAGTCGGCCTCACAGCCGCTTCGACACGTACGGCCCGTCCTGGTGGTAGCCGAGCTTGTCCCGGTAGTACTCCCGGGCGCCGATTCCGGAGATGACGGCCATCTTGCGGTAGCCGGCGTCGCGGGCGAGCTCCTCGGCGCGTTCGAGGAGCCTGGTGCCGTACCCCTTGTGTTGCCAGTCGCCGTCGCCGCCGATGGCGACCTCGGTGCCGTACACGTGGAGCTCGCGGATCAGCGCCGCGTCCTCCAGCTCCCGGCGGATCGCGTCGTCCTCGGTGCCGGGCGCGCCGGGCTGGTCGGGCGCGAACGAGGGGAACCGCAGGCGGCAGAACCCGACGAGCAGGTCGCGGACGGGGTCCTCGAAGGAGATGAAGTGTTCCGTCCCGCCGCCGGCCTCGTACGTCATCACGTCGAGTTCGACGTCGTCGGGGTCCGGGTCGGCGTCGTTGTGACCGACCTCGCGGGCGCGGATGTCGCGCTGGACGATCCCCTTCTCCTCGGCGCGCTGATCGGCCAGCTGTCGGAGGTTCGACTTCCAGACGCCGCCCTCGATGAAGTCGGCGGGGATGTCGCGCTGGACGCGCTGGAGCCGGGTGTACTTCGGGACGTGGTCCATCGCCTCGGCGACGACGTCGGCCGCCTCCTCGTTCGTGAGGGGGTCGAACTCCTCGCGGCGCCACCGGTCGTACACCCGAGTCCCCTCGACGACGAGCGTCGGGTAGATTTTCAGGTAGTCGGGGCGCCAGTCCGGGTTCTCGAAGATCTGTCGGAAGTCCTCGATACACATCTCCCGCGTCATCCCCGGCTGTCCGGGCATCATGTGGAACCCCACCTTGAACGCCGCGTCGCGCAGGCGACGGTTCGCGTTGCGGGAGGCCTCGTTTCCGTGCCCGCGGTGCATCTCGCGGTTGATCCGCTCGTAGGTGGTCTGGACGCCGACCTCGACTTTGGTGCCGCCCAGGTCGAGCATCCGGTCGATCTGCTCGGGGTCGCACCAGTCGGGCTTCGTCTCGAACGTCGTCCCGATGTTGCGGATCGCGTTCGTCTCGTTCTCCGCGATCACGTCTTCGAGGTACTCGAACTCGGTCTCCTCGGGAGCGGGCGCGAACGACTCGCCCTCGGCCGGCTCCGGCTCCTCGTCCAGGTCGTAGTCGTTCATCGCCTGCAGGGCGCGCTTCACGAACCACTCCTGGTAGTCGTGCGAGCGCGCGGTCATCGTCCCGCCCATCAGGATGAGCTCCACCTTGTCGACCGGGTGACCGATCTTCCGGAGCTGTTCGAGCCGGAGCGTGACCTGCCCGTACGGGTCGTAATCGTTCTGCTCTCCGCGGGCCGCGGCGGGCTCGTGACCCGTGTACGACTGCGCCGAGGAGAACTCCGAGGCCGGTCCGCCGGGGCAGTAGAGGCACTTCCCGTGCGGACAGAGCTTCGGCGAGGTCATGATGGCGACCGGCGAGACGCCGGACGCGGTCCGGACCGGCTTCCGCTGGACCACCTCGATCACGTCGTCGCGCGCCTCGAAGGGCGCGTGGTCCAATATGTCGGTGTTCTTCGGGACCTTCGGGGACGAGAACTTCGAGCAGGCGTCGAGCTTGGCGGACTCGAGGTCGTCGCGGTCGATCTCGCCCGCGAGGATCCGGTCGACGAGGTGTTCGCAGGTGCGGACGAACGCCTCTGGCTCGTCGCCGTCGGAGTTCCCGCCTCCGTCGTCACCCCCCTCGCCGCCGGCGTCCGCGTCACTCGCCGCGTCGGTACTCATTACGCTCCGATCGACGGGTTTCGGAGTTAAGCGTGTCGCACCGCGGGAACCGGCCGGTTTTAGGCCGACCCGGGCGTAGCCGCCGCCGTGTTACGCAAGGACCTCCTGCGCGTCTCGCGGGCCGGCGGTGGATACCGCCCGCGCTTTACGGGTCGCGAGCACCGCCCGCTCGCGGCCCGGGTGCTCGGGACGTTCGAGTCCCACGTCGGGGAGCGCCGCGGCGACCTCGACGACGCGCTGGCGGCGCTGGAGGCCGACGCCGGCGACTCCGGCGGCGACTTCAAGCTCGTCCGCGGGCTCGCGGCCCTGATCGAGCGCGAGTGCGACTTCGAGACGCGGGCGCCGGTCCCGCCGCGCCGCGTCCGGCGGGCCGCGTTCGAGGCGGCGGAGGCGGTCGGCGTCGCGAGCGAGGCGGAGCGGGAGACCGCGGTCGACCGAGCCGCCGACGCGCTGGGGATCGAGCCGGGCGACGTGGAGGTGTCGCTCTACGCCGACCGCGACGTCAACGAGGTCCTCGTCGACGCCGACGTGCGGTGGGGGCCGGACTCCCTGTTGGAGCAGTACGACCTCTCGCTGGCGCAGACCGCCCTCTTCGACGCGACCGAGGTCCGGATCCGGTCGAACGACCCGAAGCGGCTCGTCTCGGCGGTGAAGCGGCTCCGGCTGATGTACGAGCTGGAGAAGACGCCCGAGGGGCGGGAGCTCGTCGTCACCGGCCCCGACACCCTCTTTTCGCGCACCCGGCGATACGGGACCGCCTTCGCGCGGCTCCTCCGGACCGTCGCGGAGTCCGCGGAGTGGTCGCTGGAGGCGACGATCGACGACCGCGGCCGCGAGCGCACCATGCGCCTCTCCGACGGCGACGTGACGGTGCCGGGCGTCGAGCCGGTCGCGGAGCCGTCGTTCGACAGCGGGGTCGAGGCCGACTTCGCCGGGCGGTTCCGCGGGCTCGACCTCGACTGGTCGCTCGTGCGGGAGCCGGAACCGCTCGAAACGGGGACGCGCGTGATGATCCCCGACTTCGCGTTCGACTACGATCACGCCGACTTCCGGCTGTTCTTCGAGGTGATGGGCTTCTGGACCCCCGAGTACGTCGAGAAGAAGCTCGGCCAGCTCGCAGACGTCGAGGACGTGGACCTGCTGGTCGCGGTCGACGAGAGCCTCGGCGTCGGCGAGGCGGTCGCGGCGCGCGACCACCGCGTCGTGACCTACTCCGGCACCGTCCGCGTGAAGGAGGTCGTCGACGTGCTCCGCGAGTACGAGGCCGAGTTCGTCGCGGACGCGGCGGCCGATCTCCCGGACTCGTTCGAGCCCGAGGACGACGTGCTCACGCTGACCGACCTCGCCGACCGATACGGGGTGAGCGTGGCGGCGGTGGAGGACGGCCCGTTCCCGGAGCACGAGCTCGTGGGGCGGACGCTGGTCAGGCCGGCGGTCCTGGAGCGGATCGGCGACGAGGTGGCGGACGGGGTCCCGCTGGCGGAGGCGGAGACGGTGTTCGACGGGTACGGTATCGACGACGCGAGCGCGACCCTCTCCGCGCTCGGGTACCGAGTCGAGTGGGAGGGACTCGGCGGCGGAACGGTCCGGAGAAAGGAGTGACTTCCTCCCCACCCTACTCGCTCACCGCTGACGCGGTTCGCTCCTTGAGGGTGGGGCTTCCTGCTTCCATGACGCGCTTTGCAGACACCGAATCGGTGTCCGTAGGGAGCGCAGTCTCCACAGGCGTTGATTCGGGACAGCCCGCCCCTATTTGTTCGAGACCGAGAGAAAGAATGTTCCACGACGCATTCGCGTCTCTGTCCGCCGCGAATCCACACGACGGACACGAATGCTCGCGTACCCACAACGGCTTGTCCGTCTCGACACCACACGACGCACACTCTTTCGTCGTTCCTCGGGGGTCCACGGCGACGAACTGCGTCCCTTCCCGTTCGCACTTGTATTCGAGCATCCGCAGGAACGTCCCCCACGAGGCTCCGGCCCGATTCCGAGAGTTGCCCGGTAGTTCGACCAGTCCCTTCGCGTCCAAGTCCTCGACCGCTACAAGGTCGTATTCGCTGGCGTAGTACCCCGAGAGTTTGTGCAAGAAGTCACGTCGCTTGCGTTTCAGCTCGGCGTGGCGTCGAGCGACCGTCTTGCGTTGTTCCTCCCAATTGTTCGAGCCGTGTTTCTTCCGCGAGAGGTTACGTTGAGCGCGTTCCAATCGCTCGCGTTCATCGGAAAGGTCCGGCGACTTGACGGCGATTCCGTCGCTGTCGTGGACGTATTTCAGGATACCCACGTCGATGCCAACTGCGTCAGTCACTTCGTCGGGCTTCTCGGGAGGGTCGTCAGGGGTTTCGACGCCGAGGATGGCGTACCACTTGCCGGTGGGTTCGCGTTTGATCGTGACGGTCTTGATAGTGGCATCGTCAGGCAGGTCACGGTGGAATGTGATGGGAATGTCACCAATCTTTGAGAGCCACAGTCGCGTCCGACCACTCGTGTTTTTGAGTTTGAAGCCGGATTGACTGTAGGTGAACGATTGGTACTCTCCCGGTGCTTTCCACTTCAACTCACCGACGTTGTAGCCGTTTTTCTTCCGGCCTTTGAGCGTCGAGAGGTTGTCGTACAACCGCTGGACGACTTTCTGTAACGCCTTCGAGTGAACGTCTCGTAGGTCGGTCCACCAGTCTTTCAAGTCCGGCAGACGCTTCTGCTCGGAGTACGAGGACGTATCGTCGCGTCGGTTGAGTCGGTGGAGGAAATGGTTGTAGACCTGCCTACAGGTATCGACAGTCCACGCTAACCGCCCGCGGAGGTCGTCGAACGGGTTCAGCCGATACCTGTAGTTGTAGTTCATCTATTCGTCGGTAGGGTCGGATGTACGGACGATTTTCACGTCCGCGCCACGCCATCGTTTCGGGACGTAGACGTGAGCGCCGTTGCCGGTGGCTTTCACGTCGCCGTCCACGACTTCGTGGCCGTTGATTGTGAACTGATTCATGTACGATGTAGATACATTATCGGGACGTATAAACACTTTGGTGGGCCTGTGGACCGGTCGTTGCAGAGTGTCTGTGAGACGATGACGGCGTGGACGAATCGCGGAGCGATTCGTTCGCACACCAGAAATCTGCGATTTCTGGGGACGCTGTATCCCCGCCCTACTGCGCTACTCGGTCGCTTCGCTCCCTGCGTTGCTCCCTGAGGACGGGGCATTAGCGCCTGAATTTTAGGTAAAGCGCCGATCGCGGATTACTCTGGGCTGAAAATGAGACTGATTTTATATATTTCGGTAAGGTAATTGTCCGGTTGGAGCACGCTATGGTCACCAACATCCAGACGCGGCTGCTCGGTAGAGACGTATCGTTCCCGGTCGAGGAGTCACGGTTCGCCTACTGGCTCGTCGTGATGCGGCTGATCGTCGGCTGGTGGTTCCTCCACGCGGGGCTCGACAAGTTCTTAGCCTGGCCGTTCGACGCGAGTTGGTTCGTGGGCGGCGCCGCGGCGGGGACCAGCCTCGCTCCGATTGTCACGCTGTTCTCCGACGGAATCATGCTGTCGTTCGTCAACGTCATGGTCCCGCTCGGGCAGACGCTGATCGGGCTCGGCTTAATCGTCGGCGCACTGACGCGGCTGGCCGCGTTCTTCGGCGCGTTCCTGATGACGTTCTTCTACTTCATCAACGGCGAGACCGGCGGCTGGGCCCACGGCGTGATCACCGGCGACCTCCTGGGGCTGCTGATCTTCGCGATGATCGCCACGCTCGGCGCCGGCCGCGTGCTCGGCGTCGACGCGTACCTCGCGAAGACGGAGTTCGTCAGGAACCACCCGCGGATGCGGTACTTGATCGGCTAACACGGATTTGAACGCGTGGACCTCGCCGCCTTCGGGCGGTTTCACCGCCCTCGGCGGCACCGCACCGCCCATCGGTTACCACCTGAAGGTGCTCGTCCTGCGATTGAGCAATCATGAGTGAGCAAGACCTGATCGAAATTGAAGTGGATAGCGCTTTGGAAATGTACCTCGAACAACGCCAACCAGAAGTTTCGGACTCTACGCTCCAAGCTCACCGCTACCGGCTTGGTCATTTCGTGGAGTGGTGCGAGAACGTCGCGGAGATCGACAATCTGAACAACTTGACTGGTCGCGACCTCCAACAGTACAAAATCTGGCGACGTGAAGACGGTGACTTGAACAACGTCTCGCTGGTGACGCAGCTCTCCACGCTCCGTGTCTTCATCAGATGGTGTGAGGACATCGATGCTGTAGAACCCGGTACTCACGACAAGATCTTGATGCCGTCGTTGAGCAAGAACGAGGACCGAAGAACGATTACACTCGGGAAGGGCGCCGCAGAACAGCTTATCGAGTACCTCCGGCAGTTCAAATTCGCATCTCGGACACACGCTCTCGTAGAGCTACTGTGGCATACAGGGATGCGGATAGGTGCTGCCCACGCCCTCGACATAGATGATTACAACCCTGAAGAGCAGTATGTCGAGCTTCATCATCGTCCTGAATCGGAAACTCGGCTGAAAAACAAGGAAGCCGGTGAACGGTACGTCGCCTTGAGTTCCGAAGTGTGTGATGCGCTGGATTCGTATCTCAAGTACGAACGCGAGAAGGCCCCTGACGACTACGACAGACAACCATTATTCACATCTCGACACGGACGCCCGGCAAAATCCTCACTCCGAGATAGTATCTATCGAATCACCCGTCCCTGCCAATACACAGGAGAGTGTCCTCACGACCGCGAGATTGACTCCTGTGAGGCGATGGAGAATAACAAGGCGAGTACCTGTCCATCGAGCGTGAGTCCCCACGCGATACGTCGTGGGTCAATCACCTACCACTTGTCGGAAGACGTACCGGAAAAGGTCGTTAGCGACCGGATGAATGTGAGTCTGGACGTGCTTGAGAAGCACTATGACCGTCGTACGGAGCGGAAAAAGTCTGAACAGAGGAGAGGTTATACTGACGAATTGTAAAATATTTGTGGTGTGATATATTTCGAACGGTAACAGATGTTAGTAGTCACCCGAATTTAGAACAGACATTCAGCAGGTGGGAACAGTTGATTCAGCATATTGTTTTGACAAACAATCGAAAAATATAGTATTTCAGACCTACATGATTAGAACAGATAAGTTCTAGATATGCCTGACACATTTCAGTTTCAATGCCAAAACTGTGGACACGTAGCAGAGCGGCCACAGAATCCTCGCAAATGCCCTTCGTGTGGTGAAACAGTAATGCGGCCTGTAGAACTATCTGAACCGGGGAGCAGTAATAATAGCTTAGAAACTGAGGAGTTTGATGTAGATTCTGCTCTTTCTGAGTTGGAAGAAATGACATCATCAAGCTCGAAAGAAACGACAAAAAATATTTCTAATTCAGAGAATCAAAAGAAAAATCGGCAACAATCTCAATCCGGATCGTCAGCAAATCAAGACGAAGATGGAGTTTTCGCTTGGCTGAAATCGCTGTTCTAATTTGATACTTATAATAACACTCGTTTCCAAAGATTTCCTATGTCTGAAGCAGATTTACAGTTGTTTTTATCATATGTCGTTATAATACTCACCTCGTCATTTTTGATTAGTATTGGCAGCCGATTCGTTGAGACAGTTTCTGACTGAACAGTTGAAACACATCTCGGTGGAGGATTTGTTGCTGGATTATACACGGGATATGAACTTGATCCGGATGCGATGATCCTACGTGAATTTGTAAATCTAACAGCAATACTTGGGAAACCCTTTCTATCATTCGTGCTGACTTCATTATCTATACTTTCGGTAATTGAAATTTTGTTCGGTCTGTTATATACCTTAGAAAAACGAAGCAAAAGTGGTCTATTCGGACACCTGTTGGTAATCTGTTCTGGCTATCTATTTCCGAGAACCTCACGAGTAGCGATCTTTGTGTTCTTGTTTGGGATATTTTCCTTTGTGTACTCTAAAGAATCTGGATTCTGAAACCCGGAAGGTGCGCGGCCAACCGATAGTCCACGACGTAGGGAGGGCGCGTGGATGCTACGGTCGAACCCGACTGCGACAGAGAGTTCTAACTATCGAGAGTTAGAACGGAATTAGGTGGCTGGGGAGGAGACAGCCCCTAACACGCCACGACAGAGCATCGTGGGCGCTGTGAGTGGGCCAACACGGATTTGAACCGTGGACCTCCCGGTTATCAGCCGAGCGCTCAACCTGACTGAGCTATTGGCCCAGGTGAGCGCATTCAAGCGTTGCGCGGGTAGGATTTTAAGGGTTTCCTTTCACCACTCCTCCGCCGTCTCGCGGTTTCGGCGTCCCGAGCCGCGACCGTCTCGCGGTCAGTCGGTTCGGTCGGACTTCTCGTCTTCGACCGTGAAATCGACATCGACCACGTCGTCGGCGTGATCCGGATCGTCGAAGCGGTCACCGCCGTCGCCTCCCGCTCCGCCGGCGCCGCTCGCGCCGGGGAAGTCGTCGGGGTCGTCGCCGGGGGTGTCGCCGGCGGCGTCGCCGTCGAATCCGTTACCGCCGAATCCTCCGCCGCCGCCCATCGTGAAGCCGCCGCCGCTGGCGCCGTCGCCGGGGAATCCCCCGATGTACACGTTCCCGGAGGCGAAGCCGCCGGTCTCGCTGTCGAGGTACGGCACCACGACGTACTTCTTGAGCGCCATCCGAATCGGGACTCGGGACAGCGGGAGCGCGAGCAGGAAGCCGACCGCGTCCGTCACGAGCCCGGGCGTGAGCAGGAACGCGCCGGCGGCGATCAGCAGGCCGCCGTCGAGCAGTTCGTCGGTCGGGGGCTCACCGCGAGCCAGCTTGCGCTGGACGCGCGCGAGCGTCGCCCGCCCCTCGGCGCGCAAGAGGAGCATGCCGAGGACGGCGGTCAGCACGACCAGCGCGACCGTGACCGCCCACCCCAGCCGCGTCGCGACCACGATCAGGAACAGCGCGTCCACGAGGGGGACGACGAGCAGCAGCGCGAGCAGCGTGCGCGGGCGCATACCACGAGCGTTCCGGCCGGGGACTCATAGCCCTTTTCGTCCGGTCGACGGCCGACGGCGTCGCCCGGGCTCGCGATCCGCGACCGCCACGGCTTTGACAGGCGGGTCCGACCCGAGCGTATGGACATCGTCGGCGCGCTCGGACGCGAGCCCCCGGAGCGCGAGTCGCTGCCGCGGTGGGTCGCGCCGCTGCCGGAGGCGCTGGAGGACGTCGCCTTCCGGTTCGCGTGGGTCATCGTCGCGATCAACCTCGTCGGCACCGCGTTCGGCTTCTGGTACTACCGGTTCCAGTTCCGGGAGATCCCGGCCGAGATGTGGGCGTTCGTCCCGGACAGCCCCGGGGCGACGCTGCTCATCGCCCTCGCGCTCGCGGCGTGGGCCGTCGGCCGGTCGAGCGACACCCTCTCGACGCTCGCGTTCTTCGGCAACGTCAAACTCGGGCTGTGGACCCCGTACGTGCTCGTCGTCTTCGCGCCGCGGTTCGTCGAGACGTCGGGGGTCCCACTGTACGCGTTCCTCCTCGTGAGTCACCTCGGAATGGTGGTGCAGGCGTTCGTCCTCTACCGGATCACGGACTTCCCGCCGAAGGCGGTCGCCGTCGCGACCGCGTGGTACACCGTCGACCTCCTGATGGACTACTTCGTCCCCGTCACCGGCGGCGTGACGCACACCTCGCTTCCGTACGCCGACGCGACGCCGTGGTTCACCACCACCGTGCTACAGGTCGCGGCCGCCGGCGCGGTCGCGCTCACCGTGATCCCGCTGTTCTGGACGCTGGGCACGCACGTCGAGACGCTCCGGGCGCGGTACGAACGCGACGGCGACGGCGCGCGGCCCTGACGGCGGCCCTCCGCGTCCCTGATTTAAGTTCTCCGGGGGCGTCTGACGACCCATGAGCGCCTACGAGCGGATCGCGGAGCTGTCCGTGACGATCGAGTCGGTGGACCGGCGCCGATACACCGGGGCCACGACCAGCGGGTTCGAGCGCACCACGACCGAGTTCCGGCTCACCGGCGACGGCGTCGTCGGCCGCGGCGAGGACGTGACCTACGAGGCCGAGGACCACGCGGCCCTCGTCGGGACCGACCCCATCGACATCGAGGGCGAGTGGACGATCGAGGAGCTCTCCGCTCGGCTCGACGACGAGGACCTGTTCGCCCATGAGCCGCCCACGCGCGAGTACTTCCGGAACTACCGCCGGTGGGCCGTAGAGAGCGCCGCGCTCGACCTAGCGCTCCGACAGCGTGACGAGTCGCTCGGCGAGTACCTCGGGATCGAACCGGACCCGGTCCGGTTCGTCGTCTCCACCCGGCTCGGCGAGCCGCCGACGACCGACCGCGTCGAGGAGTTACTCGCGCTCGACGACGACTTGGAGTTCAAGCTCGACCCGACTCCGGACTGGCCCGAGGAGGCGTTCGTCGCGCTCAGGGAGACCGACGCGGTTCGGATCCTCGACCTGAAGGGCTGGTACGAGGACACCGACGTGGACGTCGAGGCCGACCCGGAGCTGTACCGCGACGTGTTCGCCGCGTTCCCCGCCGCGATCGTCGAGGACCCGGCGTTCACGCCGCAGACCAGTCCGCTCGTCGAGCCGCAGGCCGACCGGCTCTCCTTCGACTACCCGATCTACGGCGTCGAGAGCCTCGAATCGCTCCCGGTTGAGCCCGGCTGGTGTAACATCAAACCCTCGCGGTTCGGCACCCTCGAATCCCTGTTCGAGACGATCGCGTACTGCGAGGAGCGCGGCATCGACTGCTACGGCGGCGGTCAGTTCGAACTGGCCAGCGGGCGGACCGCAATACAGACGCTCGCCGCGCTGTTCTACCCCGACACCCCGAACGACGTCGCTCCCCGCGAGTTCAACGACCCCGAGTCGTCGCCGCCGTACCCGATGAGCCCGCTCCGGCCCCACCGCGACGCGGTCGGCTTCGAGTTCTGAGGCGGTACTATCTCGGCCGAATGTCGGTCTCGACCATTTATAAATAGAAGTGGAATTGCGGTGGCGCGTGCCTCCGAGCGCCCGCAGGGTGCGAGGAGCACGCGCGAGGGAGTCGCTGGCGCCGCCGGCGCCAGCGACAGGGCGAGAGCAAAGCTCTCGCTTGCAACCGGCGCGTAGCGCCGGTGACGAGGCTGGGGAGG
>NZ_NHPG01000117.1:0-101600 GCF_002252965.1 Halorubrum sp. Ea1 | reverse complement strand
ATCCAGAACGCGTACGGGATCCCGCGCCACCGCGACGGGGCGACGCGGGTGAACGTCGGCAAGATCGAGGGCGGCTCCGCGAGCAACGTCATCGCCGAGGAAGTGACCATCGAGGCGGAGGTCCGCGGCGAGACGACCGCGCTGATGACGTACGCGCGCACCGAGCTCGAGCGGATCCTCTACGCCGCTGCCGAGCTCCACGACTGCGACGTCGCCCCGCGCGTGATCAGCGAGTCGCCGTGCGTCGACAGCCACCCGGCGCTCCGGGAGGTCGTCGGCAACGTCGCGTGGGACGTCGACGGCGTCGAGCGCGTGATCCCGACCGAGGAGTTCGGCGTGAGCGAGGACGCGACGTTCCTGATGCGGCAGGTCCAAGAGGCGGACGGGCTCGCCTCGTACTTGCTCATCGGCACGGACCACCCGACGAGCCACCACACCCCGACGTTCGACGTCGACGAGGCGAGCCTCGCGATCGGCGTCGACTTGCTAACGGACGCGTTCGTCGAGCTCTCCCGGCGGCGCCCGTAACGGGGCGCCGGCGGGAGGCGTCGGATCGGTCGACGGGCGGGACCCGTTGGCACGACCAGTACCGTTAATCCGCTGGCCCTCGGTATTTAGGCCATGAGCCAGAACGACGTGCCGGAGTCGCTGGAGGCGGCGGCCGAGTCGGACCGGCCTCGCGGTATCCTCACGCCCTCCGACCGTGACTTTCTGCTCGGACGGAAGACGGACTACACGGACCACTCGCGGAAGCAGAAGCGGAACCGAATCCGCCGCCGCGTCCGGAACGCGATCCTCGATTTCAGCATCCTCTTCGAGTGTCTGGAAGAGCGGGACCGGAAGACGGTGTTCGACCCTGACGGCGAGGACCGCGAGGCGTACACGCAGGGGATCACCGACATGCTCGCGTTCCTCCATCTCGGCACGATGGGATACCACACCCCGTTCAAGGACATGCTCTCCGAGGGCGTCGGGAAGGCGGAACAGCGGCTCGCCGGGTCGAACTACCGCATGGTCAACGTGGAGTTCAACGTCGAGCCGGTCGGCCAGATCGACGTCGACGAGGTGGTCGAAAAGCTCGAGAACGACGAGTTCGCGGAGCTCACCGACGAGGAGCTTCGCGCGTTCGTCCGCCTGCTGACCATGTCGGAATCGTTCTCGCCGGAGGAGGCCGGCGAGGAGATCAAAGACCGCGTCGACGAGTTCGCCGAGAAGCTGACGGAGAGCGCGACCTCTCACGAGCGCACGCTCGAAGAGCTGACGAACTGAACGGGTCGGCGACTCGCTCGCTCCCGCCGCCTTCTCCACCTCGGCACGCTACCCGACCGATGATCCGCTGCCGCGTACCGACTAATTTCCGCCGGTAACGGATATCGATGACACCTCGCTGCCCGCCCCGGGATCGCCCGCGTGCCGGGCCGTCGGAGATCGGGATGCCCCCGTCCAGATTCCGACGTGATTCCAGCCGGTGTTTCGGGTAGAGTCGCTTTTTCTATTCAAACGTTCAATTATTTCAGATAGATATGCCAATAGCGGTGAGTCAACCGCTCATTTCAGAATACGTTGAATACATATACGGATTACATAATACGGTTATACTTTCGGGCATTGAGAAACACTTATTGTGTATACTTTCGATCGACATCCCATGCCAGCACGTGGCATGGTACTCGACCGGCGGAGGGATCGCGGGCCAACTAGTGGTCACGGTCGTCGGGGTGGCCCCGTATGAGCGGTGCGGACCGGGGGATGGTCGAGGAGTTCCTCGACGAGATCGACCCCGTCGTCTTCGCGTTCGGCGCGCTGTTGACGGTCGGCGTGATCGCGGCGTTCTTCATCGATCAAGAGTTCGTCTCCAGCGGAATCGCGACCGTCCAGTCGCAGGTTCTCGCCTATCTCAACTGGGCGCTGCTGGTGATCGTGTTCCTGATCGTCGTCTTCCTGCTGTTCCTGATCGTGGGCCCCTGGGGGAAGATCAAGATGGGAGACACGGATCCGGAGTACAGCTTCCTTTCGTTCTTCGCGATGCTGTACTCGGCAGGGTTCGCGGCCGGCGTCGTGTTCTGGGGACCGACCGAGGCGCTGTTCTACTACGACAGCCCGTCGCCGCTGTTCGGCATCGAAGGCGGGACGGCGGAAGCGGTTCCGATCGCGATCCAGCAGACGCTGTTCCACTGGGCACTGCCCCAGCTGGCGGTCTTCACGATCATGGGGCTCGCGATCGCCTACTTCGCGTACAATTACGAGAACGTGCCGCTGCGCGTCTCGTCGGCGCTGACGCCCGTCCTCGGCGCTGACAACCTCGACGGCCCGGCCGCGAAGGTCATCGACATCCTCGCCGTCTTCGCGACGATCGGCGGCGTGGCGACGTCGCTCGGGTTCATCGGAAGCCAGTTCATCGCCGGCCTCAACTACCAGTGGGGGATCGACTTGGGGAACGTCGGTATCCTCCTCGTGGTGACCACGATGACGCTGTTGTTCACGATCTCGATGGTGCTCGGAGTCGACAGGGGTATCCGGCGGCTGTCGAACTTCAACATGATCCTCTTCGTCGCGCTCATGCTCGCGACGTTCATCCTCGGCCCGACCCTGTTCCTGCTCACGCTGGGGTCGCAGGCGGTGGGCGGCATGATCGCCGACTTCACCTCGATGAGCCTCTTCGCCGGCGTCGGAACCGAGGGCGGCACCGGATGGGTCAACGCGTGGACGGTGTTCTACTGGGCCTGGGCGCTCTCCTGGTCCCCGTTCGCGGGCCTGTTCATCGCCCGCATCTCCAAGGGTCGGACCGTCCGCGAGGTCGCGTTCACCGGTATCGTGGCGACATCGGCGGCGACCATCCCGTGGTTCACGTTCGTCGGCGGCACCGCGCTGCAGTACCACCACACCGGCGTTGCCGACTTCGCTCCCGTGATCAACAACTTCACCCCGGAGATCTCGGGCTTCATCCTCTTCAGCGCCTTCCCCTTCGGAACGGTGTTCATGATCGCGTTCATGATCCTCGTGACGACGTTCTTCATCACCTCGGCCGACTCCTCGACGCTCGCCGTCTCGATGATGACGACCGGCGGGAAGGCGCGGCCCTCGACGATCAACCGGGTCTTCTGGGGCGTCGTGCTCGGGATGACCGCGGCCATCCTCATGATCATCGGCGGCGCGGGCGGAGCGGGGGCGCTGCAGGACGCGGTCATCATCACCGGCGCGCCGTTCGCCTTCGTCTGCTTCCTCGCGATGCTCTCGCTCATCAGAGAGTTCAGTTCGAACTACGGTCGGGTGTTACTGCAGGACGAGACCGTGCTGTACGGGGGGTCCAAGGAGAGCGACTCCCGGTCGGCCTCGTTCGAGTCCGCCGGATCCGACGACGACTGACGGCTCGCGTTCCGTTTTACCCTCGTTTATACCAAGTTTTAATGTACGACGTATACATAATCTGTGTATGGATAGGGATACGGCTGAACCCGCCGCGGACGCGCTCCCCGGTCCGAACGCGAAGCGTTGGGTCGAGTTCCACCAGTCGCACTCCGCGCCCAGCGAGTACTCCCACGAGTTCGTCTGGGACGTGACCCGCGAGGCCGACGGGCCCTTCGTCACCGACGTCGACGGCAACGTCCTCTTAGACTTCACCTGTCACATCGGCGCGGCCCCGCTCGGCTACAACAACGAGAAGGTGCTCTCGAAGCTCCGCGAGTTCGACCTCGTCGAGCCGATGAAGATCGCCGGCCAGGACATGTACTTCGGCTCCGGACCGAGCCCGGAGGAGGCCGACTTCCCGGGGTCGAGCCACCTCATGGACCGGCTGACCGACGTCTCCAGCCAGTACGGGATGGACACCGTCTTCCTCTCGAACTCCGGCGCCGAGGCGATGGAAAACGCGATGAAGATCACGCACGACCACCGGTCGCCGGCGAAGTACGGCGTCGCCTTCGACGGGAGCTTCCACGGCCGCACCCTCGGAACGCTCTCGCTGACGAAGTCGAAAGACGTGTACACCCGGCACTACCCGGAGATTAGCGGCATCGAGACGGTGCCGTTCTGCGCTGACCGCGGTTGCGACGCCGCGACCTGCGACTGCGGCTTCTTTGCCGGCGGCGGCTCGCGGCTCCGGAACATGCTCGCGCCCGAGGGCGGGCACGTCGACCCCGCGGAGATCGCCTTCCTGACGCTCGAACCGATCCAGGGCGTCGGCGGCTACCGCTTCCCCAGCGAGGCGTTCATGGACGAGGTCGCGGCCGTCACCGACGAGTACGACATCCCGCTCGTCGTCGACGAGATCCAGTCGGGGATGGGCCGCACGGGGGAGATCTGGGCGGCGGACCACTACGCCATCGAGCCGGACGTGATCGCGGCCGCGAAGGCGCTGCGCGTCGGCGCGACGATCTCCCGGTCGGAGGTGTTCCCGTCGGAGAAGAACCGCCTCGGCTCGACGTTCGGCGGCGGCGACCTCCTCGGCTCGATGATGGGGGCGTTCACGCTGGAGGCGATCGAGGAACACGACCTG
The DNA here is from genome assembly GCF_002252965.1 of Halorubrum sp. Ea1. Taxonomy (NCBI): domain Archaea; kingdom Methanobacteriati; phylum Methanobacteriota; class Halobacteria; order Halobacteriales; family Haloferacaceae; genus Halorubrum; species Halorubrum sp. Ea1. Next base: position 97,105 of record NZ_NHPG01000117.1, on the reverse strand, counting down.
CTCGACAACGCGACCCGGAGGGGGCGGCAGGCGAGGGAGCTCCTCCGCGACGACGCGCCAGACACCGTCGTCGACGTCCGCGGCAAGGGGTTGATGCTGGCGGTGGAGTTCGACACGGCGGAGCGGCGCTCGGCGGTCGTCGAGGCCTCGCTCGACCGCGGGCTCCTGACGCTCGGCTGCGGGACGAAGACGATCCGACTCCTTCCCCCGCTCGACGCGACCGAACGCGAGATCGCGCTCGGTACGGGGCTCTTCCTCGACGCGATCGACGCCGTCAGCGCGAGCGCGGCGGCGAACTGAGGAACTGAACCCGGCAGTGCGGCGCGTGTTAAATCACTCACTCGGAGAAACAGTCCGGCTCGTTTCGATCAGTACGGATCACCTGCGGACCGGATTCGGTCCGCTATCGCTTCCGTCAGGAACGCCTCGCGAGACACGGATGGTTCTGCGGTCGGGGACGCGTCAACTCACGTTTGCGGCGCGTTCGGGCTGTCGCACGCGCTCTCGCTCTGGAGGCACTTGGACACGCTCGAGTGTCTCCTCCGGACCCGTGTACTCTGCTACTATCTCCCGCGTGAGACGTCGGTAAAGGCGGGTCTGCTTCGCATTTCACTGGATATCGATGTCACCTGCTGCAGACACACGCACCGTGTATCCACAGAATTCGAACCTGAGAGCACCGACCGAATCTCGCTGGTTCCTTTCCAAAGACATCATCAACTGATCTAGCGCATCAGGATCGATTACGTCACCCAGCGTATCATCCAACTCGGTCGGGTGGACACCTTCTTTCTCGGCGACTCTGCGCACAATCTGAACGCTGTATTTGCTCATATTGCGTCTGCTACAAATCCGGGCAAAACGCGTCGCTATTCATAATAATTCGTTTACAGAAGCCGAAACGCCGAGGATGTCGCCGGTCGTCGTAACGACCAGTTCCCGTAGAGCGGGAGCGATCGCAATGGTGTCGTTATCTCTATCCCAACTCACCATTCCGGCCTCGTTGAGCATCGGGAGGTGGACGTGGGAGAGGGAGACGTGCGTATCTGACTGCTGTTCGGTCGGGACGGCTGACGATTCGGAACCGTACTCGAGGGCCGACATTTCAGTCGCTAGCTGTGTGGTCGGGACCGGTTCCGGATGATCGGCCAAATACCGGAGCATTCTCCGCCGCTTCCGGTTGGCCAAGGCTTTGTACAGCGTATCCAACAGTTCGTCCTCGCTGAGTCGCGATAGCGGTATTGGCTCGATCATCGCTACATTAGTTATTAGTGTGTGTTATCTAAACTTGAACCCTTGTACAGTAAAGCCGATTAATGTTACAGCTGGCCTGCGTTTCTGGCCGCTCAGAGATCAAACGACGGTTGCCCAGCCATAGCGGCTCTCATCACCTTGTTCGTCGCGCGGCGGACGCGCTCCGACACCGCCTGCTCAGAGACGCCGAGTTGACCAGCCAGTTGCTCGTACGTGACTTCTCGCGGAATTTCGAAATAGCCGCGTTCGACTGCCAGTGATAGCGCTTCGTATTGGGGTTCTGTGAAGGCGTAGCTTTTTTGAAAATACTCCGAGTCGGTCAACGCCGAGACGCGCTTGAGCCGATACTCGATACCGTGTGAGGCACAGTACTCGCTGAACGCGGCCAGCCCCCCGTTATCCTCGAAGCGTATCTCGAAGGTCCACGTGTCGTCACTCTGTGCCTTGAGAATCGTCGCCGTCGTCTCTGCGAGCCCCGCGATGAGCTGTTCCGTAGGGTCTTCCCACTCGATTTTGTACAACGCCTGGTTGTCGACCCGATCCACGGCGGTAATCGACTCGACGTTCGGATGCTCTCGCATCGCCGTAACGAACTCGTCCAAATCGTCACCGTATCCCCAGATATACGGCATGATTCGGTTCCCAGTCGGGACGACCCGCTCTATTTCTACGGCGACATCAGGGAAGTTCGCGATGATCCTCCCCAGTAGAAACTGGTCAGCCTCTATGGAGAACTCGGCTAGGACGGTCATGTAACTACTACAGAGCAAAGTGTAATAATCTCTCGCACGGCTATCGAAACGCCTCTCTGAACTGGTAGAGTCCTTCGGTCTCCGTTGCCCCCCTCTCAGCTCCCGTCGACGACCGATCGCTCGACGACCGACACCCCGTTGACCTCGGCGACCGCCGTGCGGCGCGCCCGTTCGAGGGCTTCGAGTTCGGCGCCCTCGGCCGTCACGGCGTCGACGACCTCGCCGACCCGCGCCGGCCACGACGCGAGCGCGAGCCGCGCCTCGGCGACGACCTTCTCCCGCTCGACCGGGGACAGCCGCGCCATCGCGTTGTACGCCCCGCGGATCTTGAACGAGCCGGTCCGCTGGAGCTGTTCGAGCTTGAGCCCCGGCGAGTCCGCCCCGCTCATCTCGGCGAAGGTGCGCGAGATGTCGAGCGGCGTCCGATGCGCGACGCCGGCGAGTCGGTCGCGTGCGTCCTCGACGTCACCGCGCGTGACGGTCGCCGACGCGCCCGGCTCCCCGGCGTCCGGGTCGCTGTCGGCGGAGTCGCGGCCGATGGAGTCGCGTTCGGCCGGATCGCCCTCGGTCATTCGAAGTTCGGACGCGCGTCTCCGGGCGTCTCGGCCCGCGGAACCGGGTGTCGCCGTTCGAGGTCGCGGATCGCGCCGACGAGCACGTCCACGCCGTGACCGATGCTCCGCTCGTCGACGTCGAACGTCGGGGTGTGGTGGCTCGTCGGGTGGTCCGTGCCGACGATGAGGTACGAGGCGAGCCCGCCAGCCTCCTGAACGCGCTCCATCAGGAACGTCGCGTCCTCGCTCGCGCCGAAGTCCGCCGCCGGGAGCACGGTGTCGATCCCGTCGACTCCCCCGGCCACGTCCGTCACCAACGCCTGCAGCTCCGGGTCGCTGTCCGCGCGGGGCGACTCGCTCACCACGTCGACGGTCCCGCGACAGCCGTGCATCGTCGCGGCGGCGCGCACGGTGGTCTCGAAGCGGTGTTTCATGTACTCCATCAGCGCGGTCGTCTCGCCGCGCGCCTCGGCCTCCATCCGAGCGCGCTCGGCGATGACGTTGCTCGCGGTGCCGGCCTCCGCCTTCCCGACGTTCACGCGCGTCATCCCGTCGGCGTGGCGGGCGATCCCGTACGCGTTCACGATCGCCGTCCCCATCGCCTGCATCGCGTTGTCGCCCTCGTTCGGCGCCTTCCCCGCGTGCGCCGACGTGCCCTCGATCGTCGCGTCTAAGTGCGCCATCGCCAGCGGCTTCTCGATCCCGGCGACCACCTCGCCGGTCGGGTGATCGAGGCCGACGTGGACCGCGAGCAGGTAGTCGAGGTCGTCCGCGAACCGGCTCTCCGCCATCGGGTGACCGCCGCCCCCGGTCTCCTCGGCCGGCTGGAAGAAGACGACCAGCCGCCCGGCGAAGTCGCTCTCGGCGATGGCTTCGAGGACCGCGAGCCCCCACGTCATGTGGACGTCGTGGCCGCAGGCGTGCATCGTGCCGTCGATCTCGGAGCGGAACCCCTCGTCGACGGGGTCGTGGTCGGGGTCGGTCGACTCCTCGATGAACAGCCCGTCGATGTCGACGCGGAGCCCGATTACGGGCCCGTCGCCGCGGTCGAGCACGGCGACGGCGCCGGTGTTTCCGCCGGTCATGCGGTCGAGTAGCTCCGGGTCCGCGCCGCGTTCGCGGGCGCGCTCGACCCACGGGCCCAGGTCCGCCTCGGGGACGGCCATGCGGTCGGCCGGGTCGTACGCGTCCGGACCGATCGCGAGCTCGTCGACGCCGATCGCCCGGATCTCCTCGGCGAGCGTCGCCGTCGTGAGGAACTCGCGCCACGCCGGCTCCGGGTGGCGGTGGAATCGTCGGCGGACGCTGGCGAGCCGATCGCGGATCGGTTCGTTCATGCGAGTGGCTCTCTCACTCGACCGTCTTAAGAGTAGTTGATCGTACACAATTGTCGTGTACGTAGGATACACAAAAAGCTAAGAAACCCCCTCGCGTTGATCCGCCAACGCGTCGTTCCGACGCGCCCACCGCTCATGAGTTCACACCAGACCGCCGATCCGGACGTCGTCGTGCTGCGGGAGGGAACGGAAGGACTGTCGATGGCGTCGTACGCGGACGCGCTCCGCGAGCGGCTCCCGGACCGCACGGTCGCGCTCGCGCGGACGCCCGCCGAGGAGCGCGACCTCGTGCCGCGGGCCCGCGTCGCGACCGGCATCACGCTCGACGCCGACCTCCTCGAGCGCGCCGACCGACTTGAGCTGTTCGCGTGCACCTTCGCCGGCACCGACCACGTCCCGACCGACGCGCTCCGCGATCACGGGGTTTGCGTGACGAACGCGGGGGGTATCCACGCCCCCGGAATCGCCGAGCAGTCGATCGCCAACATGCTCGTCTTCGCGCGCGACCTCCACGAGGGGTTCCGCCGGAAGACGAACGGCGAGTGGCGCCACTTCCAGTCGCGCGAGTTCACCGACAGCACGGTCACCGTCGTGGGGCTCGGCTCGATCGGACAGGCGGTCGTCCAGCGGCTCGCCGGGTTCGAGGTGGAGACGATCGGGATCCGCTACACGCCGGAGAAGGGCGGCCCCACCGACGAGGTGCTCGGGTTCGACGACGAGGACATCCACGCGGCGTTCGCGCGGAGCGACTACGTCGTGCTCGCGTGTCCGCTCAACGACCTGACCCGCGGGATGGTCGGGGAGGCGGAGCTGGCGACGCTCCCGCCCGAGGCGGTCGTCGTCAACGCGGCCCGCGGCGGCCTCGTCGACACCGACGCCTTGGTGTCCGCGCTGCAGACCGAGGGCATCCGCGGCGCCGCCCTCGACGTCACCGACCCCGAGCCGCTCCCGTCGGACCACGTCCTCTGGGACTTAGAGAACTGCCTCATCACTCCGCACACGGGCGGCCACACGCCAAAGCACTGGGACCGGTTGGCCGACATCGTCGCGACCAACGTCGCGGCGCTCGAGGAGGGCGGCGAGTTGGAGAACGCGGTCGTCACGCCGGACGCGGACGACTGATCGGGCGGATCCGTATCGCGCGGTGACAGGCGCCGGGCGCGGCGCCTCAGCGCCCGCGACCCGTCAGGGCCAGAGCCCGCGCGCCCCCTTCGCCTCGGCGACCCGGGACAGCGCGACCACGTAGGCGGCGTCGCGCCACGTCAGGTCGCGCGCGTCGACCTCGTCGCGCACGTCGCGCCACGCGGACAGCATCTGTTCTTCTAACTCCTCGTTGACGCGCTCCAGCGACCACGTCCGCCGGTTGATGTCCTGGAGCCACTCGAAGTACGACACCGTGACGCCGCCGGCGTTCGCGAGGATGTCCGGGATCACCGCCACGTCGCGCTCGGCGAGGATCGCGTCGGCGGCGAACGTCGTCGGCCCGTTCGCCCCCTCGACGACGATGTCGGCGTCGACGGCGTCGGCGTTGCCCGCGGTGATCACGTTGCCGACGGCCGCGGGGATCAGCACGTCCACGTCGAGTTCGAGGACCGCCTCGTTCGACAGCGTCTCCGGCGCCTCGTGGGTGAGCACCGCTTCGGGCTCCTCCTCGTGGGTTGGGACCGCGCGCGTGTCGAGGCCGTCCGGATCGTAGATCGCCCCGTTCACGTCGCTGACGGCGACGACGGTCGCGCCCCAGTCGTCGAGGAGGCGGGCCGCGTTGGCGCCGACGGAGCCGAACCCCTGCACCGCGACGGTCGCGTCGGCGAGCTCGCGGTCGTAGTAGTCGACGGCCTCGCGCGTGATGATGGCCGTCGACCGGCCGGGCGCCGCCTCGCGGCCGTACGACCCCCCGATGACGGGGGGCTTCCCGGTGACGACGCCCGGGATCGTCTCGCCCTGCTGCATCGAGTAGGCGTCCATGAACCACGCCATCGTCTGGGCGTCGGTCCCCATGTCGGGCGCGGGAACGTCCTTCGTCGGCCCGACGACGTCGCGCAGTTCCTCCGCGAACCGCCGGGTGAGCCGCTCGCGCTCGTCGTCGGTCAGCGATTTGGGATCGACCGCGATCCCGCCCTTCCCGCCGCCGAAGGGGAGGTCCATCACGGCGCACTTCCAGGTCATCCACATCGAGAGGCCGGTGCACTCGTCGGCGGTGACCTCCGGGTGATACCGGAGCCCGCCCTTGTACGGGCCGCGGACGTCGTCGTGCTGGGCGCGGTAGCCGGTGAAGACGTCGACGCCGCCCTCCTCTCGTTCGAGCGGCACGGAGACCTGCTGGACCCGCGTCGGGTGTTTGAGGCGTTCGATGATCGCCGGATCGACGTCGACGTTGGTCGCGGCGCGCTGGAGCTGCTTCCGGGCGGTCGCGAGGGTCGATTCGGACTCTGTCTCTGCTTCTTCGTCGTCGACGGTGGGTGTCGTGCTCATAAGTGGTGTCGGCCGTAGCGTGGCTCGTGTGGTCGGCGCGGGACAGTTGATGCGGCGTGGTCAGCGCGGGACGGTCGGTGCGGCGTGGTCAGCGCGGGACGGTCGGTGCGGCGTGGTCAGCGCGGGACGGTCGGTGCGGCGTGGTCGGCCTCGTTCGCTCAATCTCGGTCAGGCGGTGAACAGCTCTCGGGGGAAATCGGCCAGCGTCTCCGCACCGGTGGACGTGACGCGGAACGTCTCGCTGATCTCCATGCCGATCTCGTCGGTCCAGATGCCGGGGATCATGTGGAACGTCATGTTCTCCTCGAGGACAGTGTCGTCGCCCGGGCGGATGCTCGCGGTGTGCTCACCCCAGTCCGGCGGGTAGCCGAGCCCCATCGAGTAGCCGATGCGGTCCTCCTTCTCGAGCCCGTACCGCTCGATCGTCGTGCGCCACGCCTGCTCGACGCTCTCGCACGTGACGCCGGGCTCGACCGCGTCGAGCGCCGCCTCGATCCCCTCGACGACGATATCGGCGGTCTCTTGCAGTTCGGCCGGCGGCTCGCCGACGAACGTCGTCCGCGCCAGCGGCGAGTGGTAGCGGTGCCGACAGCCGGAGAGCTCGATGATCACCGGGTCGCCCGCCTCGTACCGCCGGTCCGTCCACGTGAGGTGGGGCGTCCCCGTGTGGTCGCCCGACGGCATCAACGGGACGATCGCGGGGTAGTCGCCGCCGTACTCGTCGGTCCCGTCGATCAGCTGCTGGTAGATGCCGGAGGCGACCTCGTACTCCGGGACGCCTTCGCCGACGGCGTCGAGGCCGGCCCGCATCGCGTTCTCGGAGATGCGGGCGGCCTGCCGCATGTACTCCAGCTCTTGGTCGGACTTCTTGACCCGGATCCAGCCGACGAGCAGCGTCGCGTCCGCGAACTCGGCGTCCGGGAGGTTCCCCTGCAGTCGGGTGTACGACTTCGCGGTGAAGTAAGCGGCGTCCATCTCTAAGCCGATACGGCCGTCCGCGACGTCCAGCTCCTCGAGGACGCCGGCGACGTAGTCCATCGGGTGGAGGTCTTGGGGCGACTGCACGTGGTCGTCGCTGTACGCGCGGACGCTCTCCTCGGCGAGGTGCGTCGTCGCCCGCGCGCCGTCGCCGTCCATGTCCCGACCGATCCAGATCGGCTCGTCGCGGTCGGGCGTCACCACGACCGCCTGATGGACGTAAAACGACCAGCCGTCGTAGCCGGTCAGGTAGTTCATGTTCGCCGGGTCGCTGACGACGATCGCGTCGAGGTCGCGCTCGCGCAACCGCTCTTTCGTCCGAGCCACCCGCCGCTCGTACTCGGCCTCGTCGAAGATGTGTTCCCGTGGCATGATAACAGGACGTCTACGAAGGGGATCAGACAGCAGGAGTATAAATTTATCGTGTACATTAAAAACAGATACTGTGTACGCATCTCCCGCGAATCCCGCGAATTCGCCCCGAAGCGTCGCTGAGACGCCGCGCGAGCTGTCTCGTGAGCGCGGTCGAGAGGGCGTGAAACCCTCAATTCGGGCGGTTTGGGTCGGTTTTTTGTACCGCGTCTACTGATAGTCGCACATGCTACACAGTACCGGGCCGCTGCTGTCGATCGACGTCGGCGAGCGGACGACGTCCGAGACGGACATCACGGGGGTTCAGGAGCGATACATCGGCGGACGGGGCGTGGCGACGCGGCTCGCGCACGAGCGGATCCCGTTCGACGCGGATCCGCTGGGCGACGAGAACCGCGCCGTGTTCACCACCGGGCCGATGCAGGCCTCCCAGATGAGCTTCACGGGGCGGACGAACTGCACCGCCCTCTCGCCGCTGACGGACGGGCTGCTGTCGTCGAACGCCGGCGGCTTCGTGTCGCGCCACCTCGCGGCGACGGGGTACGGGGCGATCGAGCTGGCGGGCGCGAGCGACGAGCTCGTCGTCGTCCACGTGCGCGACGACGGCGTCGAGTTCGAAACCGTGCCGGAGCTCGCCGGAGCGACCATCTCGGAGACGGCCGACTACCTCGACGACGAACACGACATCTCCAGCGACCGGACGGCGGCCGTCGGGCCCGCGGGCGAGAACGAGGTCCGGTTCGCGTCGATCATGACGACCGAGGAGCGCGCGTTCGGCCGCGGCGGGTTGGGCGCGGTCCTCGGCTCGAAGAACGTCAAGGCCGTCACGTTCGGCGGCGACTCGGCGCCCGAGCTCTCGATCGACGCGACCGCCAACGACGTCCACCGCGAGGCCGCCACCGAGGACCACATCATGAAAGAGCAGGGGACGGTGGCCGTGATGGACCTCGCCAACGAGATGGACGGGCTGCCGTCGTACTACTTCTCCGAGCGCTCCTTCGAGGGCGTCGAGGGGATCAACGGCGCCGCCGTCGCCGACAAGAAGTACAAGAAGGGGACGTGTTCGGCGTGCGCGTTCGCCTGCAAGCTCCCGACCCGCGACGAGGCCCGCGGCGTCGAGACGGAGGGGCCCGAGTTCGAGGTGGCGATGGCGTTCGGCTCGAACTCCGGCGTCGACGACATCGTCGACGTGATGGAGTCGAACCGGCTCTGCGACGAGTACGGGCTCGACGCCATCTCCGCGGGCAACACGATCGCCGCGTACCTCGCCGCCGAGGACGAGTTCGGCAACCGCGAGCTCATCTGGGACCTCGTCGAGCAGATCGCCCACCGCGACGGCGTGGGCGACCGGCTCGCGGAGGGGATCGGCCGGATCCACGACGACCTCGGCGTCGGCAACTGGTCGGTGAAGAACATGGACTTCGCGGCCCACGAGGGGCGGCTCCTCCACGGGCAGGCGCTCTCGTACGCGGTCGCGAACCGCGGGGCCGACCACATGTACGCGACGTTCTACTCCGTGGAGTACCCCCTCGTCGAGGAGGGCGAGGCGATGGAGCCCGCGGGGTTCGAGGGGAAGGCGGAGCGGCTCGTCGAGCGCGAGAACCTGATGGCGCTCAACGACAGCGGCGTCGTCTGCAAGTTCTCTCGGGACTTCATGACGCCGGAGCGCTACGAGCTCCTCTTCGACGCCGACTTCGAGGAGCTGCTCGCCGCGGGCGCTCGGACCGTCACCTTAGAGCGCCACTTCAACAATCAGCGAGGGCTCGACGTCGACGACGACCGGCTCCCGTACGAGGAGGAGCTCCCCGGGCTCGACGACGCCATCGAATCGTACTACGAACACCGCGGGTGGGACGAGGACGGGACGGTGCCCGATTCGGCGCTGCCCGCGTGAGGTCGCTTCCCGGCCGCGGGCGACGTTTCTGAGCGCGCGCGATTCCACCGGAACCGGGACGCGATACGTTGCCGGAGCCCGACTACTCCGCGATCGCCAGCTCCGCGGTCGCTTCGATCGCGTCGGCGATGACCTCGGTGCCGACCTCCGCCTGCCGCTGGGTCAGGACCAGCGGCGGCAGCAGCCTGACGACGTTGCCGTACTGGCCCGCCGTCCAGACGAGCACGCCGTGCTCGTAGCAGTACTCCTGGATCGCCTCGACGCGGTCGTCGTCCGGGTCGCCGTTCGCGTCGACGAACTCGGCGCCGACGAACAGCCCCTTGCCGCGGACTTGGCCGAGCCCCGGGTCGCCGTCGCCGGCGTCGCGGAGGCGGTCGCGGATCCACGCGCCGACCTCCGTCGCGTGGTCGAGCAGGTCGTGCGACTCGATGTACTCGATCGCGCGCAGGCCGCCGACCATCGCGGGGACGTGCCCCCGGTAGGTGCCCGCGTGGTCGCCCGGCCCCCACGTGTCCAGGTCCTCGTGGTACATCGTCCCGGACAGCGGCTGGCCGTTCCCGCCGAGCGCCTTCGCGGTCGTCATCACGTCAGGCGTCACGTCGTAGTGTTCGGACGCCCACCACTCGCCGGTGCGTCCCATCCCGACCTGGATCTCGTCGAACATCAGCGGGAGGTCGTTCTCGTCGGCGATCGCGCGGAGTCCCGAGAGGAACCCGTCCGGCGGGGCGACGACGCCGCCCTCGCCCTGTATCGGCTCGACGAAGATGCCGGCCGGGTCCGTGAGGCCGCCGTACGGCTCCTCGACGATCGCCCTGACCTCTTCGAGCGCGCGGTCGACCGACTCCTCGGGGCTCCGCCCCTCGCGGAAGGGGTACGGGAACGGCGCGTGGACCACGTCGGGCAACAGCGGCGCGTACGGCTTCTTGAACTTCTTGTTCGACGTGATGCTCATCGCGCCGGCCGTCGCCCCGTGGTAGGAGTTCCGGAACGCGAGCAGCCCGTTGCCGCCCGTGTTGTACTTCGCGAGCTTGATCGACGCCTCGACGGCGTCGCTACCGGTGGGACCGCCGAAGACGAACCGGCTGTTGCCGGCGAGACTCCCGGGCGCGATCTCGTCGAGCTTGTCGATGAGATCGAGGCGGGGCTCGGTCGGGAAGTCGACGGTGTGGGTGAGCTTGTCGATCTGCTCGTGGACGCCCTCGTTGACGTACGGGTTCGCGTGACCGACGTTGTAGACGCCGATGCCGGCGAAGAAGTCGAGGAACACGTTCCCGTCGGCGTCCTTGAGGGTCGCGCCCTTCCCCTCCTCGAACGCGAGGGGGATGTCGTTCGGGTACGCGACCGCGCTGCTGTCGATGGTGTCCTGTCTGTCGAGCAGGCGCCGCGAGTTCGGGCCGGGGACTCGGTCGACGCTCGGTTCCTCCGCGAAGTGTAACTCGTGGATCGGCGGTCCCGCCATGTGTCAACGGATACGACACGCCCACATATGAGTGATGAAACCAGCAATCAATGACGGTGTACACGGAATCTGTTTTCGTTCCGATCTTCGCCCACTCGGCGGCGGTGATATCCCGAGACCGACCCCGCCGACTGTGGTCGCGACGGAAGAATTATTGAACGCGAACCCAACGCAATCGTGTGCAACACCGACCGTCGCGGTTCCTCTTGGCGTCGACGGCCATCTGCGCTGTCACGTGTGCCGGCGTCGCGGTGCTCCCGCTCGCGGTCGATAGCTCCCGTGCGTTCACGGGGAGCATCGGTTCGAGCGGGCTCCTCGGACTGGTGTTCGCGGCGCGGAACCTCCAGCTGCTCCGGGCGACGGGGGAGCCGAGCCTCCCGCCCGCGGTCCTGACGACGGCGTTCGGCGGCTGGTTCATGCTGGCCCCGCTGCTGTACCCCGACGTCGGCTTCCTCCCGACCGCAGGCACGCAGCTGGCGGGAACGGTGATGGCGACGTTCGGCCTGTACGTGGTGGTCGCCGGCCTCAGCGAGGAGTGAGTGTTCGCGGCCCCCGCGTCTCACGCTCCGAGCGGGACCTTTCGGTATCCCGGAATCCCGAAGAATTCTCAGTGCAACGGCTCCTACGACACGTAGCAGTTGATCGGGTCTGAGTCGATTCCGGTTTGGGCAGGAGACGCACCACTAATGCAGAGTCTTTCCCCCACATCGTGTCAGAAACGACGTGCGAGATACAGAGGATGTAGTCATCACCCACTTGGCCGCCTGAATGTGTAGCTTACCGTATCTGTGTCAACTGTGAGAGTGCCGGCGTCGTGATCTATGACAACCGCAACGGTGTCATCGTACGTGAAATCGTGCAATGGCATCCCAGCCTGGAGCGTCCCATCGCGCGACAATTCGACACGTGCAGAGCCGATGTCGATGTGAATCCGATCATCAGTAGCCGTTACATCACCCGCACGACCGAATCGACGTAGTTCGTCAACCAGTGTATCCCACTCGTTGAGTTGCACTCGTGGTGTCATCCGTCATTCAATCGTGATGCCGCGTTCACGAAAGTCTTGATACGAAATCTAGCCCACCGAAGTAACGCGGAGAACGACGAACGATCCACCGACTGGTAAAACACTCGTGCAACATTTAGAGGCTGTAGTCAGCAACCGGAGTTGGTTCGTTAGATGAGTCGAACTGGCCGTCCGGGACGGCTCAGGGCGGAAGCGTTAGGCAGGGGCGGAGTTAGTGACTATCCTGCTGCGAGGTCAATCAATCATTATACCGCTTGAGAGCCCTCTGCGGGCGCGTATATCACCGTGACGGTGAACTCGTCGTCGAAGTCGGTAAATTGGTGATCTGTCCCGGACCCGAGATGGATAACATCACCCGAGGCGACCTCAACGGACTCGTCTTCGGTCACGAGTGTCGCTTCGCCCGTGTTAACGAGGTAAATTTCCTCTTCAGCGTGAGCATGCATCGGATCCTCGTCACCCGGCTCGAACCGCATCACTTGGAGACTGAACGAGACCTCACGCATCAGTTCGGTTTCCATTTCTCCGTCCTCAGCCAACTGGTCCGCTACGTCAGCCACGTTAATTTGATTCACACCTTTTCTATCGTTTTAGTGCATATACGTCTTTGCCACTATCAAAAAAAGGGAGGAAGGCTGAGAGACGACTGTGTCGCCAGAGTAGTATATTTGATGGCTGCTCTGCTCGGTCTGCTGGGATGCTACCGTGCAAGACTCGCGGCTTGTATACAGCAGCGCCGTTTCATATTCTCTGCAGTCTGTCAGTATGGGTGTAACCGATACAGAGGGCGTATCGGGCAGTCTTCGGAATGCCGTTAGGTGACTTGCTCCGTTTCGAGCCACTCTTTAAACTCCCAGAAACAATCCGAACACAGACGACCATCCAGCGTCTCGATCGAATCCGATGCGTGCTCAATTTGGTATTGCTGGTGGCGGGCCTGCGATGGGTCAAGTTCAGTCCCGCACTTATCACAGTGTTCAGCCATGCCACAGGGTCGTCGCTGACGAGGAGAATATCTGAGGTTTTCCCTCCCTCAAAATTACCAACTAGGGTTGCTTCAGACCCGAACTGCTAGATACAGCCGATAGGCGACCCATACTAGAAGGATAGTACCTCGCGATCGAACTCCCACTCGTGTCGCACGACATCCACCACGCAGGTTTTCCGTCTCCCACCCGAAACGTTGGGCCATGCCCGCGGCCTTCGAATCACGGTTCGACATCGACTACGATGGTGAACTACCGGAGAACGTCGACGAGGCCGCGCTCAAGCGAATGGAGACGGTCGCGTATATACTCGACGAGAGCGTGCGCGTTCCCGGCATCGGTTTCCGCATCGGAATCGATCCCGTTCTGGGAGCACTCCCCGTCGCTGGCGACCTAGTGAGTGCCGCCTTCTCCCTGTACATCGTCGCCGAGTCGGCGTATCTCGGAGTCTCCTTCACGACGTTGGTAGAGATGCTCACGAACATCAGTATCGACGTGGTGGGGGGATCCATCCCCTACGTTGGTACTGTGGTCGACGCGCTCTGGAAGGCGAACAAGCGCAACGTCGCGCTCACGCTGGAAGACCTCGCCGAGGCGGTGGAGACAGATGGGGCCGGCGGCAGGGCGGACGGCGGCGTTGACATCCCTGTCGAACCTGACGACTGAGGCGAATCGCTGGAGTCAGCGTGATCGTCGAGGAAGTCTACGATCCGCGTGTAGAGCTTAATGCGGCCGATATTGTTGGTGTGTTGGTGAATTCAATCTAGCTGTTCAGCGTTAAACAGGCAATAGGGCGACCTCGTACTGCATTCGCGCTGTGTATCTCGCACGACTGTCGGGACATCTCTTCGAACTAGTAGAATCCGTAACAATCAGTTAGTACGCCTCAGCGCCCGGGCGTTTCAAACGAGAATACGTCTGAGGAAGACGATTTTAACAGAGCCAGCGCAACGAGTCGCTCGGCGACAACGCCAACGCGCGTTCGCGACGCTACTCGTCTCGGCGGTCGTACCGCCTCACCAACACGCGGAGCCACCAGAGCTTCAGGGCGACGCTGGCGACGGCGCCGAGCGTCGCGCCCCTCGGCGACCGGCGCCACGCGGCGGACAGTGCGTAGACGAAGCCGAGCGCTCCGGCGGCGTTACAGACGTTCGGATAGCCGAGCCCGACCGTCCGGTTCCCCGCCTCGCCGATCCACCACCGCTCGGCGAGCACCGCTCGGGTCATCCAGGCGTCGTCGGTCTCGGGCGGCGAGAACAGGAGCGGGTTGATCGCCGTCCACGCGAGCGCGGCACAGAGCAGTCGCCAGTCGCGGCGGTAGACGGCGTACACGATGACCGGACCCAGCGGGACGCGCGTCCAGCCGCTCTTGGGGTTCGAGTGCCGCCGCCAGAACCGGTCGCCGAGCGTCCCGGAGGCGTCGGTGGTCATACGCGGCGGTCGTGCCGGCGGCGACATAACTCTGACTGGCACCGAGCACCGCGCCGTAGGAATCCGACGAGCGCCGCGGCCGTCGTCTCGGTGATCTCGCGGACCCTGGTGACGCCGAGGGCCCGGGGACGCTACACCGCCGGTCCGAGCGACCCGAGTGCGTCGCCATCGTCGATCGCCGCCGCCAGCTCGACGGTGGCCTCGCCGAGGGTCGCGAGCCGGTCGCCAACCCCCCCGTCGACGAGCTCTCCGTCCGCGAAGTCGTCGCCGCTCGCGTACGTCGCGCCCCCGACCGTGTGGGCGCCGAAGAACGCGAACGCCGGGCGGAGCTCCTGGTCGACCGCGAGGAAGTGGTGGTCGGTCGCGCCCGTCGCGACGAGCCCGACCGCGGCGTTCTCGAAGGGCGCGACGTCGCCCTGCCACTCCCCGCGGGGCACCATGTCGAAGAGGTTCTTCAGCGCGCCCGAGTACGACCCGCGGTAGACGGGCGTGCCGACGACGTACGCGTCGGCCTCGACGATCAGTTCGAGCGCGTCGGCGGTGTCCCCCTCGTGGTTGCCGATCCCGCGCCCGTCGGCGGTCGCGAGGTCGTAGTCGGCGAGGTGAAGGACAGCGGTGTCGACGTCATGCGTGTCAGCCGCCGCGTCCAGCGCGACCTCGACCGCGGTCCGAGTCCGGGAGTCGGCGGAGACGCTGCCGACGATCCCGAGGAGCGTTCGCTCGGCCATCACTTCGCCACCTTCGCGCCGCCGACGTCCTCGATCTCGTCGACCGCCTCGATCTCGTCCGGATCGAGCGGGTCGGCCGCCTCGATCGCCGGGATGATCGTCTCGCCGAAGCGTTCGAGCTCCGGCTCGAAGTCGAGGAAGCCCGCGAGGACGATGTCGACGCCGATCGCGTCGAGCTTCCGGACGCGCTCGATTATCTGCTCGTCGGTGCCGATGAGCCCGGTCTTGAACCCGTCGTTGTACTGGACGAGGTCCTCGAACTCGGAGTCCGACCACATCCCGTCGCCCTCGGCCGACGACTGCCCGGCCTGTTTCACCTGCTGTTTGAACGCGTCGACCGCCTCGTCGGTGGCGTTCTCGATGATCCCCTCGAGGACCGCCTTGGCCTCGGACTCGGTGTCCCGCTGGATGACGAACGCGTTCGCGGCGAACCGCGGCGGCTCCGTGCCGAACTCCGCGGCGTACTCCTCGACGTCCTCGATGACGGCGCGGATCTCTTGGAGGCTTCCCCCGTTGATGAACAGCACGTCGGCGTGCTTCGCGGCCATCTCCCGGGCCGCCTGCGAGTTCCCGCCCTGGAACACCTGCGGGTACGGGTCTTGGACCGGCTTTGGTTCCATCGGCGCGCCCTCGAAGCCGTCGATGTCCTTTCCGATCGTGTAGAATCGGCCGTCGTAGGTCGCCCGGTCTTCGGTCCACAGCGCCTGCAACACCTCGATGAACTCGGTCGAACGGGCGTACCGCTCGTCGTGCGCGAGCCACGGCTGACCGAACCCGGTGAACTCCCCTTTGAACCAGCCGGAGACGACGTTGATCGAGAAGCGGCCGTTACTGATGCGGTCGGCGGTGGCGATGAAGTTCGCCAGCGGGCCGGGCTCCCACAACCCCGGATGCACCGCGCCGATGACGTGTAGCTCGTCGGTCTGCGCCGCGAGCGCGTTGGCGATCGACAGCGCCTCCAGCTGCTTTTCGGCGCCGTAGCTGCCGAAGAAGCGCGCCTGTGCGAGCGCGTAGTCGAAGCCGACGTCCTCCGCCGTGCGGGCGAGGTCGAGATTGTAGTCGTACGTCCAGTCCGTCTCCGTCTCCCAGTCCGACACGACCAGCCCGCCGCTGACGTTCGGGACCCAGTACGCGAATTCAGTGTCCATACCCGCTCATCTGCTCGTATCGGTTTAACGCGGGTCACAACGGCGAACGCTGTCGGCGTTCCGCGATAGCGGTCGCGTTTGTGCAGGGACGCGGTCGGCGGCAAGCGTTGACGGGAGCTCGGTCGCAACCGCGGTCGACCTCCGCACCTGATGCGGAGACCGTCTGTCCCGGCGGTGTCGACGGCACAGCTATACCCTCGCGAGAAGTGTCATTCAGTATGAAGGCATGGAGATGGGTCGCGGTCGCCCTCGTCGGGGTCGTCGTTGTCGGCGTCGCCGCGTACGCGGTGTTCGCCGGGGTCCTGATCGGGTCCGACGTGGCGTCGTACTCCTCCGACGGCGTGACCGTCTCGGGCGTCGCGTACGAGGACGCGCTCTCGCGGGCCGGAGCCGCCGGTTACGCGGTCGAGCGCGTCGAGTCCAGCGGTTTCCACCCCGAGGGCATCGACGAGCTCGACGCCGAGCTCGGCCCGGAGTACGAGGCGTTCAGAGTCACGTTCGACCACTCGGAGACGAAGCGGTTGTGGGCGACGTTCTACGCCGACGAGGGGACGACCGTCGTGACGCTCTTCGCGGACGACGCGCGCGGGGGCTTCACGGTCGACGACCTCCCGCCCGACGAGTGGCTCGTCGACCGCCTCACGCTCCTGTTCGAGATGGACGAGCCCACCGCGGAGGCGTACGTCGAGGAGATCAAAACCGAGATCAGGACGACCGATCCCGCCGAACCGGGCGCCGGCACCCCGAGCGTCGAGGTCGGCGAGCCGGTGGCGTTCGAAGCCACGTACGACGCGCTGACGGCGAGCGCGGCGACCGTCAACGCGACCTCGTCGCCCGGCGACGGCTGGCACGAGCGCGAGTACTACGCTGGCGACGGGCGGCTCGGGAGCGTCGATTTCGTGCTCTCCCGGGCGACCGTGACGCACGAAGCGGACGGGTACACCTACCGCGTTCACCTCGACTACCACGGCGGCGTCGAGGTCGACGCGCAGACGCGCGCGTCCCGGTCGTTCGAGGAGGCGGCCGTTCGCGCCGTCTTCCGTACCTTGTTCGAGGAGATGGGAATCCCGCCGGACACGATCGACCACATGTCTCTCGAGTACCGCGGCAGCGTGTGGTGAGCGCGGGCTCCCGGCGTCGGTCGCGGGGTTCCGTCGCCTCTCGAACAGTCGCCCTCAAGTGGTGACCTCGGCCGGAGCAAAGCGGTCGTTCGTTCCGTTGTCGCTCCGTTCGGCCTGGTTCCCGTCCCCGACACACCTCATAGCGATGCTTCTCCTCGCGAACTGCCCGGAGAAGCATGCGCGGGACCGGATTCGAACCGGAGCAAGACGGTCGCTCACTTCGCTCGCGCTGCGTCTTGCAGGGTTCGAATCCTCGTCGTGATGCTTCTCCTCGCGAACTGCTCGGAGAAGCATGCGCGGGACCGGATTCGAACCGGCGGACCCCTACGGGATAGCGTCCTAAGCGCTACGCCTTTGGCCTGGCTCGGCAACCCGCGCTTACTCTTGCGGTCAGAGCCACTTAATCGCCAACCACAAGGGCTCTACCGCGTCATGTGCGCATATTTTGCGCTCGCTTATAGCCATTTCGTATCCCGTGCTTTTGCTTGTATCGCGGGTGTCTCACCCTGTTTACTTAAAAGTAATCCACGGCGTAGCGTTATGCGATACAACCATTCGCGTCCGCGCTGAGGACGCAATCCCGTAGGGGTCCGCCGCTCCGCATCCGGTCCCGCACTTGTCCCGCGGGCTATCTCACTCGCCCCCTTTTCCGTGATATCGTTTCAGTACATCTGCGTCAGACTCACCCTCTGACTCAGAGGAGGACGTGTCGAATCGGGTATAATCGATTAAAGCATCGACTCGCAACTGTAGGTCTCTCTCTAAGTCACTATAATCGAGCTCCCGTGTCTCTTCATCATACTCGTCGCTGGCGTCGTGCCGACAGAGGTTGACAAGTTCGATACTGCCAGTTGCGTCTTTCTCCGACCCGGTTACGTAGGTGATTTCGATTAGAATTCGAGTCGGAGATATCCCTTCTCCGAGTTTGATTTTTTCTTTTGCTGGTCCCATCGATGCCGTCTCTAAATACTCCTCCTCTTCTTTGAATCCGCTTGGGTCGTCTTCGTCCGTCATATGCGCTTGTCGACGTGGGATCACCTTACATAAAATATTGCAAAATGCTTCGTCACGCCTCCTCACACACGACCGTGCCGCATCTCTAAAAGTCAGTTTCCACGTTTATGGGGTGCTGGTACTCGGCGGGGCTGCTATTGAGACACGAGTGTTCTCTTCTTGGGGTGCTGGTGACTTGCTTCTCAGCCATTCGATTTTGACCTGATTCCGGTCAGCAGGGGGGAGGCGACTACTGAATTGGCTGTTGTTCTGTCTGAAACACGCCAAAACTATCTCCTGAATATACAGGAGATCTTCAGTAGCCCTGGCTCAACCGAAGAATACATTGTATAACATACTACTATATAAGCACATGAATGTGAAACGTACATCAGACACCCCCACCTATGAGACGCGCTATGATTCGTTCTGCGACGCTTCGGGGGAGTGGCAGTTCGAGATCCGAGAGTACCAGAACGATCTCAACTCAATTGTTCCATCAGATATTCCTCCTAATCCCAATCCTCAAGAGGCCTACCGGGCCGCAGTCTTCCTCGAAGGATTTATTGAAGAACAAAAAGCCACAGGGAACTGGTCGGATACCGCACTTGATGAGTTCGAGTCCTTCGGATCTACTCTCGAAGTCGAAGCCGTCGCAAAGGCCCTTAGAGAAATTTCGGAGGAGATTGAAACTTAACCAAAACACACATGAACTACACGCTGCAACCCGATGAGCTCGTTTCAGATGGGATCAAGCGCATTATCGACACAAAAGTACAACGGGGTATTGATCATATAGACAGTGATACAGATACCCACGAGACGGTCCATGAGGTTCGTAAGCGTTGTAAAGAGATACGAGCGGCTGTTCGTCTTGTCCGTCCGGTCTTACCGACATACAAACGGGAGAATGTCCACTACCGGGATGCCGCGAGACGCATTTCCGCCATCCGCGATGCCCACGCTGCCATCGAAACATTCGATAACCACCTCGAACCTGCGATTGAAGCGCGTGATGCCTTAGATGACGCGACGCTCAGTGATATTCGGACAACACTAGTTACCCGTCGTGATACGATAGCTGCCGAGCAAAATGTGGAACGACGGTTGAGTGAGGTTCGTGCGGACTTGGTCGACGGACGAAAGCGAGTGTCTGACCTCCCCATCGCAACAGAGGGGTTCGACTCGGTAGCTGGTGGATTACGCAAGTCGTACAAACGGGCTCGTAACCGAATGCAAGAGGCGTACGACGATCCGGAGTTCGAGCATTTTCACGAATGGCGCAAGCGAATCAAATACCATCGCTACCACTGTAGATTGCTCCGGCGAGTATGGGTTGGACCGATGAAAAGCCGGCGAACAGAGCTCAAAGAACTATCTGATATCATCGGCTATGAAAACGATCTCGCTGAATTCGCCATAGTAATGAATGAGGAAGAACTGTTTACACCGGAAATCAGAGAGATATTGAACGAGATCAGTACCGCAAAGCGGTCTGAATACCATCGGCAAGGTCGGCCCTTAGGCGAGCGGCTTTTTGCAGAACATCCCGATCAGTTAGTCACCCGTATTGGTGCCTATTGGGAGGCGACTCACGAGTACGACCCAGACCCTTGATAATCAAATAGTGACGGGCATGCATGTGTGTGTAGCATAGTCTTTGAATCGGTGGTCAACAAATAATTCGAACAATGTCATCTACTATAATTTATATACGAAGATCCGCGACCGTTTGAAATTCTGTTGGGTCTTGGAAGAATTTTGTAGTGGTATCGATGACTGCCGATCGATCGACATACTCAAACCCATCGTTATAAATGGCTAACACAGGCTCATCTCGGTAGACTCCAACCGGTTGAGGCCGGACGCTTTCGATCGCCACGTACTCGTCTCCTGGGAGTGTAGGTGCTCCGGTATACGCAACTGGGAGGTCGTTTTTATGCACACCCACAAGCATATGTCCGGGAAGTAGTACCATCGCAGTTCGGTATCCAAACGACGGCTGTGAAAGAATCCCTGCCAATAGATATGTCAAATCCTCACAATCGCCACCTCCATCGACCAGCGTCTCTTCGGCAGGTCGGATATACTCTGGGACCCCTTTTGTATCAATATCTGTCATGTATTCGAGCGAGTGTACAAATCCGAGTGCTCGTTCAAAACGTGCTGATTCAGAAAGCGGCTGGTCAGGGTTTCCCTCCACGAGGGTAGTGGTAGCAAACCGTTCCGTCAGCCGTTCGACGTGTCGGCTCGTTTTTGCGTCCTCGTACGCACTAAAATATCCATGAGACTGCTCGGCTGCCTCGGCGTATACGGACTGCTTGATAGAAAACTCTGAACGCCACCGCCAGTTAGACTGATCGCTCCAATTATATGTCAATATGTATCTGTTATCATTGGTTATTCGAGATATGTTACTCTCCGTGGTGATTGATGTTGGACGCGTATCCGTACTTAGGTACGACCAGACACCTGGGCACCACACCTCAAATAGACCGATAATTATGGAGACGGCTGCGCCGAGCGTGGCTTGATCAAATACTCCTTTGAGAAACTTCCGCCGCCTCATAACCACAAAAAGAAGTCTCCATTTTCACCTCTCAGTAACGCAAGCGACTCATTCGGTGCGTCCCCCCGGGATCGGTTTAATTCACCGTTGAAAGTTGTATTCCTCGGTACCGCGTGAATTTCTATCGGAGACATTCGAGCTTTTTCACACACCCGACATTGACAGTCATCCACGTCGACATTTTGGTGTCATCCGTCGCGTCTGCGGGGAACACGGTAACTCGGTCTGAACCCGAAGCTCGCCTATCGAACTGGTGAGTTAAATTACTGTAACCGGCCTCAAATGCTGTTCTTTCATCGGTATCTTCGTTGATCGGTCTCCGATCGATATCGGGAGTCACGTGTTGCTCAAGTGGTGTTAACACCGAAGAGCGGTTGAATTCTTATAATAGGTGTAAGAATTAGTAGACAGTCAACCGGAGAAATATATACTCCTCATAGTAACAACAAAGCGGGGTAGTAGGTTCGTACAATCCGTAATATGTCTTCGAAGAAGCGTTTTGAACTGCCGTCCGAATATGATACGCTCCACATCGGTGTCGCAGTCTATGACCCGGAGACAGGAACCATTCTAGATACGAACGAGCGGCTAGAACAGATACTCGGATACAACGTGGAAAAGTTACGTCACCTTTCCGTGGCAGAATACACCGCAAACACGTACCCGCACTCGGAATCTGAATTTCACGACCGACTTCGTGAAAGTGCTAACGGACAGTCACAGCAGTTTACCTGGCGAGTCAAACGAGAGGATGGCGAACTCATCTGGGTTCAACTGTTTATGACACAACAACGCTCTGGGAGGGAAAACTGCGTCCACGTTAAAATACGAGATATCACAGACTACTACGAGACGCATCACCGAGCAGAGTTATTCTGGCGTATTCTTCGACACAATCTTCGAAACGAGGCCGCGATCATTTTGGGGTACACGAATCAGCTCACGGAACATGCCGAAATAAAAGATGTAAAAGATATTATTGAAACGATTCGGTTACGAGGTGAGAACCTTGGTAACATGGCTGAGTCGGTTAAAGAGATTGAGCAGGCAGTGACAGATTCATATACAGAATGTACTCGTCGTCCTGCAATAGTCGGTGTTCGAGATATCACAACCCAAATTAGTACAGACTATCCTGCCGCGGAGATCTCGACTAACGAACGTGAGAGGATGTGGATTGATATTAATGACGCGTTCGGTTACGCACTCACACATGCGGTTGAGAACGCGATCATCCATAGCAACGACGATACACCAGTCGTGGAGATAAACGTTGGGCCATCACCGAACACCGGTCGCGTCGAGATCTGTATCAAGGATACAAACTCGACGATTTCAGATGAAGAGCTTGAGGTACTCTTCGCACCAACTGAGACCACGAACACGTCTCACGGATCCGGAATTGGACTGTTCGTCATGAAGTGGTGTATTGAATCTCTCGGCGGCGAGGTCTCGTTCAGGACGCGAGCGTCAGGAGGAAACGCGGTCTCTCTGTACCTCCCGCCCAAAGCGACACCGGATACCACGGAAGAGTATGACACCTCACCAAGAACTACATAGGGGTATAGTCTACTATTACAAACTGATTAATTCGGGTGGGTAATAGTAAAGCTTGAAGTTTGATTCCCGGGCTAACTGCTTCGGCTCTAGACCTGACCACATGAACACAAAGCCTCAGTTCGCTACCGACGTTGAAGCACAACACGACCGGTTCGAGACCGACAACTACGGAGAGATTTACATTGTCGGGGATGTTCACGGAAGCCGAGAAATTCTCGACCGACTCCTTACAGAGCTTGAATTGGATGACGACGATCTTGTCGTCTTCGTCGGTGACCTTGTGAGAAAAGGGCCGGACAGCCCTGGTGTTATTGATCTCGTCCGAGAGGACCCGCGTCTCGTCAGCGTCCGCGGAAACAACGAGCAGAAAATCGTGCGCGGTGATAAGGATCCGGATTGGCTCCGCGACGGCGACCGCGAGTATTTCGAATCACTTCCGGTCGCCATTTCGTTCGAGGACGTGCTCGTCGTACACGGCGGGATCGATCCCCAACGGTCACTTGCAGACCATACCGTCGAAGAGCTGTTGACAATGCGTTCCCCTCACGGTGACGGGTATAACGGTCCGTTCTGGTACGATGAGTACGACGGACCCCACCGCGTCTTTTTCGGCCACACCGTCCATGACCATCCGGTAGAGCGTGAACACGCCGTCGCTCTCGATACCGGCTGCGTTTACGGCGGTACACTCACCGCGTACGACTACCGGAACGACGAATTCCTCACCATGGATGCGAAGACACACCAGGAACGCGCCAGTTCGAAGGTCGTTGATCCGGCCTAACCGCTCTCGCCTACTCGCACCGAGGATTGTCGCTTGACAAGAACACCTACGAGTTAATCAGCCGCCGTTCCTGACGCAAGGTTACTCGTATTCGGCCTGAAGCCGCTTCCGCGCTCCGTCACGTGTCTTGAAATATCGGCGTTCACCGTCGCTCGTTCGAACCGCCCAGTCGTACGTCTCGCTGTCGGGGCGATACCAGCGGTCGGCGTGTGCGTCGAACACAGATATCTCTCCCCCGTCCGGATCAGCCTGTTTCTCCTCAGCATCAGGATCGTCTCCGTTTGATCCCTCGAACCCGGAATCTGCCCCGCCGCCTTCGACATCTTCGACCAGCAGCTCTGAATCAATGAGCTCCGTATCGACGACCATTCCCAAGCCGTATCCGCGGTCAACGGCCGCTTCCGTGGCCGCCATCAGTATCTCTTGGATGTCTCGGACCGGTTCATCATCCGAAGAGACCTGTTCGTAGCGTCCGTCGCTTTGCATCACCCATCGACGGCGGTTATCTGTTACCGACGCCTCCAAAATGAATCGGAGCTGTCTACGCAGCTCTATGTCTTCGACGGGAGTGACGGCCTCAACTCGATAGTCGAGATTGCGGGTCATCCAATCAGCGGACCCGATGTACCACTCGGGGCTGCCGCCGTTCTCGAAGTAAAATATCCGAGCGTGTTCGAGGAATCGACCAACAATCGAATGGACGGTGACGTTCTCACTCAGTCCATCGATACCGGGACGAAGTCGACAAATATCTCGGACGATGAGGTCGATTTCGACACCAGCCATCGACGCACGATAGAGTTCCTCGACCATCGACGGGTCTTCAAGGCCATTTACTTTGACTACAATTCGCGCCTGTCGACCGGCACGAGCATGATCGGCCTCCCGTCTGACCATCTCAGTGAACCGCTCACGCATCGTCACGGGCGCGATCAGGAGCTTCCGGAAGCGATCATCGAGTGTCGGTCCGGTAAAGAAGTTGAATACTTTCGTGAGGTCAAACCCGATGTCTCGGTCCGCTGTCAATAGCCCCAAATCAGAATACCCTTTCGCAGTCCCTGAATGGTAATTCCCGGTGCCGATGTGTGAGTAGAGTTGCACGCCATTATCCTCTTGACGGACGACAAGCGCCGTCTTCGTGTGAGTCTTCAATCCCACAGTCCCGTAGGCAACGTGAATGCCCTCTTCTTCGAGTTGCCGGACCCATTCGAGATTATTCTTCTCGTCGAATCGAGCCTTGAGTTCGACCATCACTGCCACCTGCTTGCCGTTTTCGGCGGCATTGATGAGGCTTTGAATGACCTTCGAATCGCTCGCCGTTCGATAAATCGCCGCTTTCACGGCGAGTACATTGGGATCGGTTGCCGCCGCGTTGAGGAACCGCTGAACCGTCCCCTCGAATGAGTGATACGGGTGGTGGGCGAGGATGTCTCCCTTTTTGATTTCATCGAAGATACTCGTCGTCTCGTCACCGGTATCACCCGTTATTGAGCCCAATCGAGGATGCGGCTTGGGTGACCACGACGGGGGCTTAAGATCAGGACGATCGAGATCAATAAGCTCGAAGAAGTCCTCGTAATCGATTGGCCCCTTCCGATGAAACACTTCTCGGTCGTCTACCCCAAGCTGATCTTTGAGAATCGCCAGCGACCCCTCGGGCATATCGGCGTCAACCTCTAGACGAACAATTGTTGCGAAGCGTCGCTGTTCGATAACCTCCTCAACCATATCGATGAGGTCTTCAGCAACTTCCTCATTGCGACGCACCTCGGCGTTTCGAGTCACTTTAAATTTCGATACGTCACGAATATCGATATCCGGGAGTAATAAATCGAGATTACATTCAATAAGATCTTCGATGAGAACATACCTGTCAGCCTCGCCAGAAACAGTGATCAAACGAGGTTGGTTCGGAGGGATTTTAATTCGGGTGAAGGTCGGCTCGTCACTCCCATTCGACGAGAGTACAGCGAGCGAAAGCGAAAGATTCGAGATGAACGGGAACGGGTGAGCCGGATCGAACGCGAGTGGCGTCAGCGTCGGCAAAATAGACTCTTCGAAGTACGTCCGTAGCTGTTCTCGTGACTCTGTGGGAAGTTCATTGGGCGTACAGATCTCGATCCCTTCGTCAGCAAGCGTCGGTTTGAGAACAGATTGCCAGTATTCTGACTGCTGTCGAAAGAGCGGGCGTGCAGTATCGAGTACTTCAACCCACTGCTCTTTTGGTGTCCGCCCATCCGGTGTTGTCTCAGTCACACCGG
This sequence comes from Halorubrum sp. Ea1, assembly GCF_002252965.1. Lineage (NCBI taxonomy): Archaea > Methanobacteriati > Methanobacteriota > Halobacteria > Halobacteriales > Haloferacaceae > Halorubrum > Halorubrum sp. Ea1. The sequence continues at coordinate 71,425 of NZ_NHPG01000117.1, read as the reverse complement.
CATCGATCTGCTGTTTGAGTCCACCAACGCGCTTCATGAAGAACTCGTCAGTGTTCTTCGTAAAGAACGCGAGAAATCGGAGTCGTTCAAGCGGCAAATTCCGATCGTCCATTCCCTCTCGGAGAACCCGCTCTTGAAACGCCAGCTCGGAGAGTTCCCTGTTGAGGTAATACTCGGGATCGGTGAGGTCTTTGTCGGTCATTGAATCATAGGCAAGGGGGAGTCGATATTTCAGACTGACTTCTGAATATACACAATTGGAAGCGCCCTACCATCTCTGAGTCAGTGGGGAGGACCTCTATGTACAGATAATCAATACTCATGTTTCAGATTTGCTTCGTTGCGATAGGTTGCTCTCCCATATTTGCTCAGTGAGACGAGACTTCAACTGACGATTCGGACGCTGTGGGAGACGTATCTCCGTCGGATAGGACACCATCAGGGAGCCACGTGTCGTCACGTTTTTGCCACGCCTCGATTGGAAGTTGATGACGGTTCTCTGAAGAAACGACTACTTCGACGGCGTCAGAAACGATCCCGTACTTTCGAATCGCCATTTTGGGTTCATTGAGGTTGTGGCCGCGTAGATGAGTCTTCACACGAGAGTACAGGTCCTGTTTTGAATACTCGTTTCGTTGGCCTTCGAGTGCGTGAATAGCGTTACACATTGGACACCTGAGAAGTACGGCTGATTGCATTATACTAAGACGGTGCGCAAGCTACAAGAATCCCAATTAATAGTAATATATTCTAATATATAGCGATTGGAAGGCGAAAATTGTAACGTATTTTATCATCCACATCATGATACGGTCGCTGTGTGGGATACGCAGTGCAAACTGTGCCACAAATAGTATATATTAATATATGTGTCTCATAGTAATTATCTTATCCGTACGAGAGTAGATCGGTCTATGATAGCAAATAACAATATCCGGCTCGACTTCGTCTGTGTCCACAACGCGGGACGAAGCCAGATGGCAGCCGCCTTCGCAGAGCGTGAGCGCTCTAAACGAGGGTTAGAAGAACTCGTAGAGATACATTCGGGCGGGACAGAACCCGCTGACGCCGTTCACGAAGAGGTCGTTGAGGCGATGGCCGAGGTGGGAATCGATATCGCTGGTCGGACCCCGAAGTGGGTCGCGGAACTTGAACAACTCGAAAACAGCGATTATCTGGTTACTATGGGGTGTTCTATCATGCAATTCGATCCTGCACAGTACGGCGTGGAGTCCCACGAGTGGGATCTCGTTAATCCCGACGGACAGGACATGGACACTGTCCGCGATGTCCGAGATGAAATCGAAGCCAGAGTAGAAACGCTGTTTGACGAGATCGAACGTCTCGTCGAAGAGGAACAGACGAATACAGACTCTTCAAGCGGTCTCATCACATCGATTCGAGATTCCCTGTCATTCTAATTGATGTCGCTGCCTGATGAGTGACCGGTTATCTGCTCATCTCGAACCAACGGTATTGGAAATTCACGCGGGCTCAGGTTCAACGATTTGTAGTTGATACCCTAGTACCGCCCCCTCCGCTACCGCTTCATACTGTTCCCGCCGACTAGTGAACTTACCAATCGTTGGCGGAGACCACGATACTTCGCTATTATCTGCGGTCATAGTGCTTACACAAGCAAAACCACAAGACAGCGAACGCTTTTGGTGCGCAAGAACGGTGTTGCGGGGGTGCTGTGCCGTCCTAAGCGCTACGCCTTTGGCCTGGCTCGGCAACCCGCACGCGGGCTACCGTACCCGAGTCGGTCAAAAATAGTTGTCGCTACGGGGGCGTCGACCGCGCCGGCGCCCTCAGATGTCGGCCTCGAACGGCAGGCGGTCGAGGACCGCTTCCTCGCCGACGCGGTCGAGGACCCACTCCGCGAACAGGACCGCGGCGATCCCCAGTCCGATCCCGAAGAGCGTGTCCGAGAGGTAGTGGGTCCCGAGGTAGATCCGCGAGAACGAGATGAGAGCGGCGAAGCCCGCGGTGGCCGCGAACGGGAGCTCGTCGGAGTTCCACGCGATCCCCGCGTACGCCGTGACGGCGGCGGAGTGCCCGGAGGGGAACGAGCTCGTGGTCCCGGCGCCGCCCTCGGTCACGCAGACCGGATTCGGCGGGAACGGGCGCTCGACGAGCGACATCAGCGCCCAGACGACGACGCCGAGCAGTGAGAGCGCGACGACGCTCTTAACGAACTCCTCGCGCCAGCCCGCGAGGTAGAACAGGCCGACGATCACGACGCCGGCCGTGACGGAGCCGAGGCCGGTCATCGACGTCATCATCTCGGTCAGGAACGGCGTGCGGACGGCGGCGACGAACTCGGCCGCGAGGCGGTCGACCCACCGGACCGCGCTCAGAACCGCACCGATCTGCGCGTGCATGCTTGCCCGGCCCTATCGGCCGGACGACCATAGGCGCTCGTCCTTCTGCGGGGGCTCGCAGTCACGCGCAGAACTCGCAGTCGCAGTAGGCCGCGCAGACGGGGTTGTCGCAGTCGGCGCCGCGCGCCGAACAGTGGGTCCGGCCGTGGCGGATCAACAGCACGTGGAGCGGGTAGATCAGCTCGTCGGGCACGAGCTCGTCGAGGGCGTCGTGGGCCGCCTGGTTCGAGGCCGACTCCGAGACGAGCCCGAAGCGCTTCGAGACGCGCTCGACGTGTGTGTCGACCGCCATCGTCGGCTTGCCGAAGTGGAAGTTCAGGACGACGCTCGCGGTCTTCGGACCGACCCCCTTGATCGCCGTGAGCCAGTCCTTCGCGTCGTCGGTCGGCATCGCGTCGAGGAACGCCAGCGAGTAGGCGCCGCCGGTCTCCTCGCGGACCGCGGCGAGCGCGCGCTGTATCCGGGCGGCCTTCTGGTCGGCGAGCCCCGCGACGCGGATCGTCTCGGCCAGTTCGCCGTGGGCGGCCGCCTCGATCGCCGCGAAGTCGTCGTAGCGGTCGAACAGCGCCGCCGCCGCCCGGCTCGTGTTCGCGTCGGCGACGTTCTGCGAGAGGATCGTCGTGACCAGCTGGCGCACGCCCTCGCCGGGCTCGGCGGTCGGGTCGGCGCCGTGCTCGGCCACCCTGTCCACCGGCTCGTACAGCGACACCAGGTCGTCGTGCAGATCGCGCACCCGCGTCTCGTCCCACGCTTGCGTGGACATACCAGACGTACGGGCGGCGTCGACTTCAGGGCGACGGACGGGGACCGACGAACGCCTCCACCGACGCCGCCCGAGCGCCCCGTCAGCCGGCCTCTCCCCGCGCGGCCTTTTTATGTCGCACCCCCCAACGTAAGGATATGTATCGAGCGAGCGATCGCGTCGACAACGCGGCGTGGATCGACCGGATCGACGACGCGTGCGCGACGCTCGACCTCGACGACGAGGCGCTCTCGACGGCGACGGACCTCTTCTTATCGCGGGCGCCCGACGACGACCGCGGGAAGCGCGTCGCCGCCGCCGCCAGCCTCTACGCCGCCGCGCTGATCCGCGGGCAGGAGCGGTCGCAGTCCGCCGTCGCCGACGCGATGGACGTCTCTCGGCTCTCCGTGCAGAAGCGGTGGAAGCCGATCCTAAAGGACGCCGGCTTCTCGCCGCCGACCTGGTAGCCGCGTCCGCGTCGCCGCGACCCCGTCACCGCGGCGTCGCCACGACGCCGAGGTGGTCCTCGTGGTACCGGTCGAGCCGCCGCGTCTCCAGGATCTCGTAGGTCTCCCCGAGTTCGTCGAGCGCGGCCTCGAACACGTCGGTCGGCGCCGCGGTGGCGTCCTCGCTCCGCGCCTTCACCGCGAGCAGGAGCCGACCGTCGTCCGCGAGGAACCGCGCGTTCCGCGCCGCCACGGCCGCTTGCCCGCGGGTCGCCACGTCTTGGACGATCGCGTCGACGTCGGCCTCGACGACGTGCGCGTACGTCTCCGGCTTCCGGGCGTCCTTCAACAGCGGGAACAGCCGGTCGCGCGGCTCCGCGGCGTCGAGGAGGTCGCGGGCGGGGCGCGGGGCGAACTCGACCGCGTACGTCGGCCCCGCGAAGTCGGCGACGTGGCTGACGGTCGTCCCGCTGGCGGCGCCGAGGTACAGGACGGTTTCCCCCCCGGTCAGCCCGGTGTCGAATCCGAGCTCGAACATCCCGCCGAGCTTCGAGCGCTCCGGGTCCCACGCCCGCCAGCCGTCGGCGGTCGGCTCGCCGTACACGGGCGGGCCGCGCGTCGCGAGCCGCGTCTCGCCGGCGATCTCGCGGCGTTCGACGCCGTCGGGGAGCGAGGGGTCGCTCACGCGTCACCCCCCGCGTCGGTGGCGGCGTCGTCCGCCGCCGCGTCCGGCTCCGCCCGCGCCCGTATCGTCGCCATCCGCTCGCGGAGCTCCGCGTGGAGCGTCTCCCGGCGCTCCCCGGCGTAGTGGTCGACGCGGGCCGCGAGCGTCAGCTTCCCGGCGAGCGCGCGCGCGGCCGACCCGCGGTCCTCGGGCCGGGTGTTGCGGACGTAGTCGTGCGTGTAGATGATCCCGTGTTTCGGGGAGGGGGCGCGCCCGGAGAGGTGCGCGAACAGCGCGTCCTCCGCGCCGAGCACCTGCACCGTGCCGGAGGGCTTCTTCGCGAGCGACTCCAGCCCGCCGGCGAGGGCGATCAGCCGCGCCGCGAGCTCCGGGCCGGCCATCTCGGCGAGGTTCGGCGCGACAGCGGGCGCGATCCGGTCGATCGACGCGGCGAGCGCGTCGCGCTCGTCGGCGAGTCCGACGACGCGCTCCGCGAGCGACACGGCCCGGCGCTCCAGCTCGCTCTCGGGCTCGCGGTCCGCCACCGCCCGAGCGCCTTCGATACCCGGCTCCGCGTCGTCAAACAGGCTCCCCGCCCACTCGGCGGCGCGCTCGGCCAGCTCGTTGGCGGTGCGCTCGCAGTCGTCCATCGCCCGCACGGCGTGGATCAGCTGCCGGTCGTCGGCGCGCTCGCGCTCGCGGACGGTCGCGCGGGTCGCCGCCACGGTCGCCCCGTGGAGCCGGTCGTAGTAGTCGTCGGTCGACTCCGCGAACCCGGAGCCGACGGCGAGCGCCGGCCAGTCGCGCGGCTCCTCTGCCTCGCCGTCCGAGATCCGATCGCGGGCGGCCTCGGCCGCGTCGCCCCCGGCCGCCTCGTCCGCGGCGCGGCCCGCGAACCAGCCCGCGTCGGCGTCGGTGTCGGTCATTACCGGCGGCTACTCGTCCCCGGCGTATAGGCGTTCCCGAACGGCCACGGGCGCTCGGCGGCCCGACCCGTCGCCTCGCTATGCGGTCGCCGCGTCGTCGGCCTCGTCGAGCGCTTCGTCCTCGTCGTCCGACCGCAGTGCGGCGAGGAAGCCGCCCGGATCGGACCGGACATCGGCGACGGTCGCGCCGGCGAACGCGCCGAGCGCGGCGCCGCTGCTCGCGGCCTGTCGACTGATCAGTCCGCCGACCGCGGCGCCGGCGGCCCCGCCGACCGCGGCGAGCGTTGCCCGGGAGAGTGCGCGTCGGATGCGAGATCCCATGGCCGATTCATTTCCGTCTAATTACATAAATCCACCCGTCGTCGACCCCGGTCGCCGACGGTCCGCGTTCCTCGGTCACTGCAGCCGCTTGGTCGTCTCCACGAGGGGGTGTCGCGCGTAGTCGACGATCTCGATGTCGGTGATGTCGTCTAACCCCTCCTTCTCGGCGGTCTTGGCCATCCCGAGGTCGACCGCGCGCTCGGGGACGATCACGTACGCGTCCATCGTCTCGATGCCCGCCTCGTGGGCGGCCATCACCCGGTGGTGGCCGTCGGCGAGGTGGAGCGTGCCGCCGTTGTCGATGACGACCAGCGGCTCCGCGAGCCCGCGCTGCAGCTCGTACTGACGCCCCTCCAGCTCGTCGGCGTACACCCGAGCCTGCGTCGGGATGAGGTCGGTGAGCCGGACCTCGCGGCGCTCCTCCGAGAGCGCGACGCCGTGGATCTGTTCGAGGGTCCGCATCAGCTTCCCGACCTTGCTGGGCGTGGCGCGCTCGATCTGCGAGCGGACCACGTCCGTGTTCGAGATGATCCCAACGAGGTTGTCGGCGTCGTCGACGACGGGGAGCCGCTGGATCCCGGAGCGGAGGATGACCCGGGCGGCGTCGGTCACCTTCATGTCCGGGTGCGCGACGATGAGGTCGTCGGACATCACGGTGAAGACGGGGGCCTCGTCGTCGGCGAGCAGCAGGTCGGCGGCCGAGACGAACCCCTCGACGGTCCGCCCCTGCGTGACGGGGAACCCGTTGTGACCGTCGCTCTCGGCCATCCGCCGCGCGACCTCGCCGACCGTCTCGTCGGGGCTGACGGTCTCGACGTCGCGGGTCATGTACTCGCCGACGGTCGGTTTCCCGCTCATCGTCCGTCGTTCGTCCCGGTGGAATAAAAAGGGGGCGGGGCGCTTCCCACCGCGGGACCCGCTACGACCGCTCGTGAACGGCGAACTCGACGGCGTTGACGACGTAGTGGGCGACGACCGGGACGAGCAGGCTCCCCGTGGCGACGAACAGCCCCGCGAGCGCCAGCCCGAGCGCGCCCGCGACGACGATTCCCAACCGCCCCTGCGCCCCGTGGCCGAGGCCGAAGGCGACCGACGAGCCGACCGCGAGGAGCCACGGGTCGACCGCGAAGCCCGCCGCGAGCGCGCCGACCAGCGCGCCGCGGAACAGCGCCTCCTCGAAGACCGCGACGACCGGGAGCGCGACGATGAGCAGCAGGACCCACTCGCCGGCCGTCCCGGGAGCCATCGCTGCGCGGAGCCGGTCCGACGGCGCGAGGCCGACGCGCGAACCCAGTCGGGCGGCCGCCTCGTTGCCGGTGGTGAGAGCGATTCCCGCGGTGACGCCGACCGCGACGAGCGCGGGGGTCCCCAGCGACGCGACTGGCCCGACGCCGAGCGTCGGGTGCGTCCCGCCGACGCCGAACGCCGCCGCCGGCACCGCGGCCCACCACGCGACCGCGGCGAGGACGACGAGTCCGCCCGCCTGCGACGCGGTGGCGTTGAGGAGCAGCAGTCGCGTCGTGAGGACCGGGCGGTCGTCTGGCCGGCGGATCGCGGGGCCGGCCCCGGTGTCGGCGGCTCCCTCGACGCCGGGAGCGTCGGGGTCGCTCTCGGTGTCGGCGGCGTTCCCGTCGGCTTCCCCTCGGGGGTCGCGACCGGCGTCACCGACGTCGCTCGGAGCGTCGCTGACCTCGTCCCGGGAGTCGGCGATCCGGGCCCGCTCCAGCAGTCGCTCCGAGCGACGAGTCAGAAAGAGAAGCGACAGCGTCAGGGCGGCGGCCGCGAGCGCGAACGCCGCCCAGTCCGGCATCTGGTGCGGTGTCGAGGCGGTCTTACTGCGGGCTCGGGCTGGAGGGACCGGAGACGCTCCCCTCCTTCAGGGCCGAGCCGGTGATCGACTTGAGCCGGGAGACCAGCGAGTCCTTCTCGGCCTCGCCCTCCAGCGCGATGTCGAGCACCTCGCTGATGTGCGAGACCGGGATGATCTCGACCATCTCCTTGTACTCGTCTTCGATCATCACGTCCTGCTCGTTCGCCTGCGGGATGATGACCCGGGTGCAGCCGGCCTTCGCGGCCGCCTCGATCTTGTGGGTCACGCCGCCGACGGGGAGCACGTCGCCGCGCACCGACAGCGAGCCGGTCATCGCGAGGCTCTGGTCGACGCCGACGTTCTCTAACGCGGAGATGACGGCGGTCGCGACCGTGATGGACGCGGAGTCGCCGTCGACGCCCTGCTGGCCCGCCTGCACGAACTGGATGTGGATGTCCATCTCCGAGATGTTCTCGTCGGAGAACTTCTTGATGATCGCGGAGACGTTCGACACCGACTCCTGGGCCATCTCCTTCAGCTGGCCCGTGGCGATGACCTCGCCGGGCCCCTGCGAGGGCGCGACCTCGGCCATCACCGGGAGCATGATCCCGGAGTCCTCGCCCATCACGGCGAGCCCGTTGACGCGGCCGACGACGTAGCCGTCGGAGACCTGGAGCTCGTAGTCCTTCCGGCGCTCGATGAAGTCGTCCGCGAGCTGCTGTTCGATGGAGCGCGAGCGCCCCTTCGCCTGCAGCACGTGCTCGCGGGACGTCATCTCGGCGTCCTCGCCGCGGGCGATGTCGCCGGCGACGCGGACCATCCCGCCGAGGTTCCGCATCTTCAGCGTGAGGTGGCCCTTCCGGCCGGACCGGCGCTTTGCCTCGAGGATGATCTCCTCGACGGCCTCGGCCGTGAACTCCGGCAGGCGGCCGTCCTTCGCGACCTCCTGGGCGATGAACCGGACGTACTTCCGGCGCATCTCCGGGGTGTCCTCGATGGTGTCCTCCATGTACACCTCGTAGCCGTACCCCTTGATACGGCTCCGGAGGGCCGGGTGCATGTTCTCCATCGCGTCGAGGTTCCCGGCCGCGATCATGACGAAGTCGGTCGGGACGGGCTCGGTCTGGACCATCGCGCCCGAGGAGCGCTCGGACTGGCCCGTGATCGAGAACTCGCCCTCCTGGATCGCCGTCATGAGGTGCTGCTGGCTGCGGATGTCGAGCGTGTTGATCTCGTCGATGAACAGCACGCCCTTGTTCGCCTTGTGGATGGCCCCGGCCTCGACGCGGTCGTGACTGGGCGTCTCCATCCCGCCGGACTGGAACGGGTCGTGCCGGACGTCGCCGAGCAGCGCGCCGGCGTGCGCGCCGGTCGCGTCGCGGAACGGCGCCGTCTTCGTGTCGCCGTTGTTCACCAGCAGGTTCGGGATCATCGCGTCGGAGCCGCGGTTGAGGTAGCGGAAGACGAGGTAGACGACCCCGGCGGCGATGATGCCGACGAGGATCTGGCCGACGATGATGAGCGCGTAGCCCAGCACGACGGCGATGATGATCCACATCAGCAGCGACCGCATCTGGTTGCGTTTGCGCGCCTCCTCGCGGTGCGCGTCGACGATCTGGTCGCCCTTCCCCGCCGGCACGGTCCGGACCTTCGGCTTGTTACCGTCGTCCGGGTTGTGGTAGACGAGGACGTCCTGCAGCTCCTCTTTCGGGAGCAGCTCGGACATCGCTTTCGCGAGCATCGACTTCCCGGTCCCGGGCGAGCCGATCATCATCACGTGCCGGCGCTGCTTGGCCGCCTTGATGATCACGTCGCGGGCGTGCTCCTGCCCGATCACCTGGTCGACGAGGCGGTCGGGGATCTCGAGTTCGGCGGTGGTGTCGATCTTGAGTCCCCCGAGGAGGTCGTCCTCGTCCGGGTCTTCTTCGATCTCGGCACCCTCGACCTCGACTGAGCTCCCGAGCTCGTCGATGTCGCCGTCCTCGCTCTGTTCGGTGACACCCTCGGGGGTGACGCCGGTCTCGTCCCCGTGACCCGGCTCGGCGTCGTCCGGGCGCGGGTCGTCGTCGACGACGATCCCGTCGTCCCAGACCTCGTCCGGCTCCTCGCGGTCCGCCGACTCCTCGGCCTCGTCGGCCTCGCCGGGCGCGCGAGCGCCGTCGTCGGGAGCGACGTCGTCGGGGGCGTCCTCGCCGTTCCCCGCCGGATCCGAGGCCTCTGACCCGGTTTCGTCCGGGTTCTCGGGGTCCTCGGTCGGCGGGTCGTTCGCGTCCTTTTCGTTGCTCATAGAATCGGATATCGCTATGAAAAACGAAGGGTCGGCTACTGATATACTTTCTCCCCGCGGGCGATCCGTTGAGACACAGAGAAAACGGTCCATGAGCGGCTATAGGCACCGATATCTCCGTTTGGGGCGTCCCACGGGGTTTATAAATACTGGCCGCCCAACGTGGATCCATGCGCGGGTTCTACATCGGGCGGTATCAGCCGTTTCACGACGGACACCGGCACATGGTCGAGGAGATCGCCGGCGAGGTCGACGAGCTCGTGTTGGGGATCGGTTCCGCCGGCGACTCCCACACCACTCGGAACCCGTTCACGGCCGGCGAGCGCGTGATGATGGTGACGAAGGCCGTCGAGCACCTCGACGTCACCACCTACGTCGTGCCCATCGAGGACCTCGACCGCAACTCCGTGTGGGTGAGCCACGTCCAGAGCATGACCCCGCGATTCGACGTGGCCTACTCGAACAACCCGCTCGTCGTCCGGCTGTTCGAGGAGGCCGGCGTCGAAGTGCGCGGCTCCCCCATGTTCCGCCGGGACGTGCTGGAGGGGACGGAGCTGCGCGAGCGGATGATCCACGGCGCCGACTGGGAGGCGCTGGTCCCGGAGGCCGTCAGTCGCGTGATCGAGGAGATCGACGGCGTCGAGCGCATCCGCCGGATCGCCGAGACCGACACGAACGGCGAGCCCCCGATGGACGCGTAGTCGCCGATGGACGCGTAGTCGCCGGTGGACGCGTAGTCGCCGCCTTTTAGGAATCAGCCGGCGTTCGGATCGCGTATGATAACGCTCGCCTCGGACTTCGGCTCGCCGTACCCCGCCGCGATGAAGGGCGTGATCCGACGCCGCACGGACGCCGAGATGATCGACGTCGCCCACGACCTCCCGCGCGGCGACCCGCGGGCGGCCGCGTTCTGGCTCCGGTTCGTCCTCCCGGAGTTCCCGCCGGCCGTCCACTGCGCCGTCGTCGACCCCGGCGTCGGCACCGACCGGGACGCGCTCGTCGTCCGCGCCGGGGCCCACGTGCTCGTGGCGCCCGACAACGGGCTCGCGATGCCGCCCGCGAGGGCGCTCGCCGAGCGGTCGGCGGCGGAGAGCGCCGGCGCGGAAGCGGGAGGCGACGCCCCCGACGTGGAGGCGTTCGCCGTCGACGTCGACGACCCCGCGAGCCAGACGTTCCACGGCCGCGACGTGTTCGCGCCGGTCGCGGCGCGGGTCCGCGCTCGGCTCGACGAAGGGTCCGCGGCCGCGGGTCCGGAGGGAGTCGCCGCCGCCCTCGACTCGATGGCCGACCTCTCGCCCGCGAGCGACCCGGTCGACATCGCGTTCCCCGAGCCGACCGTCGAGCGCGACGAGGACGGCGACCCCGTTGCCGTCGACGGCGAGGTGCTCGTCATCGACCGGTTCGGTAACGTCGTCACGAACGTCCCGGGCGAGCTCGTCCGCGGCAGCGACTGGATCCGAGTCAACGGCGAGCTCACGCCCGTCGCGGAGACGTTCGGCGCGGTCGATCCGGGCGACCGACTCGTCACGATCGGGAGCCACGGCTACGTGGAGTGCGACGTCAACGACGGCCGCGGCGACGGGGCGTTCGAGCTGCGGCCGGGCGACGAGGTTCGGCTCGTCGGCGACAACGTGAGTATCTGAGCGGTCGCGGGGGACAACGTGAGTATCTGGGCGGCCGCGGGAGAAACGAGCGGCGGGGACCGGCGCTACAGCTCCACGCCGGAGGGGATCAGGCTCTCGCTGCGGAGGAGGTTCCCCTCGTGGTCGTAGACGAGGAACGTGTCCTTGTCGTAGGAGACGAGCCGTTCGCCCTCGACGTCAATCACGACGCGGTAGCGAGCGTCCTCGTCGTCGGCCGAGTCGCGCGCGGCGTGGATGAACGGGAGGACGTCCGTCGCGGTCTCGTTGAGCTCCAGCACGAAGTCCCCGGTGTATCGGTTCGTCACGCCGACCACGCCCTCGGGGTCGGCAGTGTCGGAGAGCGGTTCTCGGAGACGGAACGCCACGTCCACCTCGGCGGCATCGAGAAGGTCGCCCTCCGTGTCAGAGAGCCGGTCGCGTAGGAGTCCCTCCGGCCCGTGGAAATCGATCCGGACGACGGGCGTCGCCCGCTCGTCGGCGCCGTCGCCAACGCCCTCGACGGTCAGTTCGAAGTAGTCACGCCGCATTGCCTATGTTGTTGTTTGCGGTCGGTACGTATCAACGTAACGGGCGGGTTCCAGCGCGGACGGCCGAGACTGAGGCTGACGCCGGGCTCTCGCCCCCGGCCTCGCGGTTGATAATCGCTCGGTGGAATTTAAACCACCACGCCGCATACGGACCGTAACGAGATGGCGAGTGACGCTCGCGACGACGCCGGGGACCGCTTCGAGGCCCTCCGGCGGCGGCTCTCTCGAACGTGGGAGATACTGCGGGGGTCGGAACTCGATGTCCGCTCCTTCCGCCCGGGCGAGGACGGCCCGCTCGCCGACTTCACGGTGCCGGAGGGCGAGCGCGAGGTCGACCGCTACTGGGTGAACGCCCCGTACGCGTACGTCGTGATCACCTACGACGACGCCGAGAGCGAGCACCGGTACTACGCGGTCGAGCCGGACCTCGACGAGTTCGAGCGCGACCTCCTCGACCGCGTCGTCGACGACATCCGCGATCCACTGCTGTACCGCGAGGGGACCGGCAAGACCGACGAGGAGACGCTTCGGAAGGAGCTGCAGGCGTTGTTGGAGGGGTACGGCGTCGAGGCCGACATGGCGACGTTCCACGCGCTCGCGTACTACCTCTACCGTGACTTCCGCGGCTACGGGAAGGTCGACCCCCTACTGAACGACCGCCACATCGAGGACGTCTCCTGTGACGGGTACGACCTCCCGATCTTCGTCTACCACGACGACTACACCGACATCGAGACGAACGTCTCGTTCGCGAAGGGCGAGCTCGACAACTACGTCATCCGGCTCGCTCAACAGTCCGGCCGCCACGTCTCCGTCGGCGACCCGATCGTGGAGACGACGCTGCCGGACGGCTCCCGCGCCGAGCTCGCGCTCGGCGAGGAGGTGACCCCCCGCGGCTCCGCGTTCACGATCCGCCAGTACGCGGAGGACCCGTTCACGCCGATCGACCTCGTGGAGTACGGCACCTTCTCGGTCGAGCAGATGGCGTACTTCTGGCTCTGTATCGAGCACAACAAGAGCCTCATCTTCGCCGGCGGCACCGCCTCGGGGAAGACCACCTCGATGAACGCGGTGTCGATGTTCGTCCCGCCGCGCGCGAAGGTGCTCACCATCGAGGACACCCGCGAGCTCTCCCTCTACCACGACAACTGGCTCTCCTCGGTCACCCGCGAGCGCCGCTACGAGGGGACCGACATCGACATGTACGACCTGCTCCGCTCGGCGCTGCGCCACCGCCCCGAGTACATCGTCGTCGGCGAGGTGCGCGGCGACGAGGCGATCACGCTGTTCCAGGCGATGAACACGGGTCACACCACCTTCTCGACGATGCACGCCGACTCGATCGAGACGGTGATAAACCGGCTGGAGAACGAGCCGATCAACGTGCCGCGCGCGATGGTGCAGTCGCTCGACATGCTCTCGATCCAGACGCTGACCCGCTCCGGCGACCAGCGCGTCCGGCGCGCGAAGACGATCGGCGAGATCGGCGGCATCGACCAGCGGACCGGCGAGCTCGACTACTCCTCCGCGTTCGAGTGGGACGCCGAGACCGACGAGTTCCGCCGCAACGACTCGTCGCTCATGGACGAGATCGCCGACGAGCGCGGCTGGTCCCGCTCCGAGCTGCTCCGCGAGATCCGGCGCCGCGAGCGCTTCCTGGAGCTGCTCCGCGCGCTCGGCATCACGGACTACCGGACGTTCACGGCCCTCGTCAACGAGTACTACGCCGACCCCGACCGCGTGATGAACCGGCTAACGGAGCGGGCGGCGGACGCCGAGGGCGCCGCTGTGCCGGACGAGGCGACCGCGCCGGACGACGGGCGTGGGCCGGCCGGTACGACTACGCCGGACGACGGGCGGGGGCCGGCCGATACGACTACGCCGGACGACGGGCGTGGGCCGGCCGGGGACGAGACGGAGTCGCCCGGAGTCGGAGACCCGCCGCGATGATCGCTTCGCTCCCGCTGTTCGCCGCGCTCGGACTTTGTTTGGCGCTGCTGTTACCGGTCGTCTCCCGCCGCGTCGACCTGTTGGTCACTCGGGTCGCGCTGTCGCTGTTCGGCGACTATGTCGCGGAGGACGGCCCCCGGCGACGGCGCCAGCGCGACCTGTTGCACGCCGCCCACGTCGCTGGGACCCACCGGGCGTACGCCTCTCGGACGCTGCTGTACGCCGGCGCGCTCGGCGTCGCGGGGAGCGTGCTCGGGGTGTACGCGGCCGCCGCGCTCCTCTCCGCGCTCGACGTCGGCGCGGAGGCGATCCGCGCGGCGCTGCCGGGGTCGCTCTCCTTCCTCGCCGGCGTCGCGGGGCTGGCGACGCTCGATCTCCCGGGGCTGTTCCTCTTGCTCACCTTCGCCTCGGCGACGCTCGGCTCCGCGCTCGCGGCCGGCACCTACTACGGGCGGTGGGAGCTGCTGAGCCAACGGGCGCACGCCCGAGCCGCCGAGATCGACGCCACTCTCCCGCGGACGGTCGCGTTCATGTACGCGCTCTCGCGGTCGGGGATGGCGTTCCCGCGTGTGATGGACACGCTCGCGGAGAACGAGGCGGTGTACGGCGAGGCGGCCACGGAGCTGTCGGTCGCCGTCCGCGACATGAACGCGTTCGGTACCGACGCCCTGACCGCGCTCCAGCGCACCGCGCGCCGGACGCCGAGCGACGACCTGGCCGACTTCTCTGAGAACCTCGCCTCGGTCCTCGGCACCGGACAGTCGATCTCGGCGTTCCTCGCGGACCAGTACGAGCTGTACCAGGCGGAGGCCGAGTCGAAACAGGAGCGCTACCTTGAGCTGCTGTCGACGTTCGCGGAGGCGTACGTCACGGCCCTCGTCGCCGGGCCGCTCTTCTTCATCACCATCCTCGTCGTCATCGGCCTCGTGCTGGAGGACACGCTCCCGCTGCTCCGCGTCGTCGTCTACCTCGGCGTCCCGCTGGCGACGTTCGGGTTCGTCGTCTACGTCGACAGCGTGACGCAGGGGGTAGGCGGAACGGAGAGCGTCGACCTCTCGGAGCCGGCCGACGACAGCGCGACCGGCGTGACCGGCGACATCGGGGGCGGCGAAACCGCTCCCGGCGGTCAGAGCGACGGCCGACTCACGGGGACCGACGGCGCGGGAAGCGCGGCGACGGCCGAAGCCCGATCCGACGGCGGCGTCGCCGAGGGGACCGAGAGCGACCCGGGCGGCGCCGGCGGGGTCGCGGGCGAGGCCGACCGCTGGGCCGTCAGCCGGGAGCGGCTCCGGGCGTACGACCGAGTCCGGCGACTGCGACGGTGGGCCGCGTCGCCAGTCGAGAACGCGGTCGAGGCCCCGTGGACGTCGTTCCTCCTGACCGTGCCGCTCGCGGTCCTCGGGCTGCTCGCCTTCGCCTTCCCGGTCACGCTCGGGTCGCCGACCGAGATGGTCGCGCAGATCGAGACGCCGATCGTCGTCGCGACGGCGTTCGTCCTCGCGGTCTACGCGGTCGTCTACGAGGTCCGGAAGCGGCGCGTCCGCCGGATCGAGTCGTCGGTGCCCGACTTCCTCGACCGCCTCGCGAGCGTCAACGAGGCCGGTACCTCCGTCGTCGGGAGCGTCCGGCGCGTCGCCGACTCGAACCTCGAGGAGCTGACGGCCGACCTGAAGCGCACCCGCCGCGACATCAACTGGGGCGCCGACGTGAGCACCGCGCTCCGCCGGTTGGAGCGCCGGGTCCGATCGCCGATGACCTCCCGGGCCGTGGCGCTGGTGACGAACGCGATGCACGCGAGCGGCGACATCGGGCCCGTGCTCCGGATCGCGGCCGACGAGTCGCGAGCGACGTGGTCGCTCCGCCGGGAGCGCCGGCAGGTCATGCTCACGTACCTCATCGTGATCTACATCTCCTTCCTCGTCTTCCTCGGGATCATCACCGCGCTGTCCGTCTCCTTCATCCCGGCCATCGAGGAGGCCGCGATCCCGAGCGGCGGCGGGGCGGGCACCGTTCCCGGCGCGCCGAGCGGCCCGACCGGGATCACCGACGGTCTCGGCGACATCGACGCGTTCGCCTACGAGCAGCTGTTCTTCCACGCCGCGGCCGTGCAGGCCGTCTGCTCCGGGATCGTCGCCGGCCAGCTCGGCGAGGGCTCGGTCAGGGACGGGGTGAAACACGTGGTCGTCCTCCTCGCGCTGACGCTCCTCACCTTCGCCGTCATCGGCATGGTGTGACGGGACGCGCGTCGGGCAGCCCTCTCTCGCCGGGTCGTCTCCCCGCCGGACCGCCCTCTCTCGCCGGACCGCCAGTCACCGGAGCTATGTCGCTCGGCGCCGACCGACCGGCATGGAAACGGACCCGCAGTCGACGTACGACCGCATCGCCGCGCACTTCGCGAAGACCCGCGAGTACGCGTGGCCGGAGGTCGAGTCGTTCCTGGACGGTCGGTCGGCGACGCGCGCGCTCGACGTCGGCTGCGGCAACGGCCGCCACGCGGAGCTGCTCGCCGCCCGCGCGGAGTCGGTCGTCGGTATCGACCTGAGCCGAGCGCTCCTGCGCGAGGCGGCGACGCGGGCCCGCGAGCGCGACTTCGCCGACGCGCTGGACCTCGTTCACGGCGACGCCGCCGCCCTCCCGATCGCCGACGACGCGGTCGGGCTCGCCACGTACGTCGCCACGCTCCACCACCTCTCGCCCCGCGCCGCCCGCGTTCGAAGCCTCGACGAACTCGCGCGGGTCCTCGCGCCGGGCGGGGTCGCGCTCGTGAGCGCGTGGAGCACCGCCCACGACCGCTTCGACCGGACGGAGGGGTTCGACACGACCGTCGACTGGACGCTCCCCGGCGGCGAGACGGTCCCGCGGTATTATCACGTCTACGCGCCCGACGAGTTCGACGCCGATATCGATAACAGCCGGCTCTCAGTCGTCGAATCGACCGTCTCCAGCGGGAACTGCTACGCCGTGGTCACGGGACCTCGCCCCTAATTATCACGACGGATACCGCGGGGAGAGGTTTAAAGCATCGGTGCCGCGGCCGTCGAGTCAATGAGTTCGACTCGCCTCGATCGCCTCCTCCGGCGCCTGAGTCCAGGCGCGATCACTCGGAGCTACCTCGCCAAGTTCGCGGTCGTCGTGATCCTCGTCGTCCTGGCCATCGGCGCCGTCGGCGCGGTCACCTACGCGGAGACGACGGACCGCCTGGAGGCCAACGCCCAACAGGACTACACCGCGGTCGCTGAGTTGAGCGCCACGGAGATCGACGTGTGGACCAGCGATCACCGCTCGATCGCCAGAGAGACGGCCGACAGCGACGCCTTCGGGTTCACGAGAGAGCCCGAAGAGGTGGAGAGCTATCTCACCTCGCAGCTCTCGTGGCAGCCCGACGAGATCGTCGCCTTCCACTACGTCAACCGGCAGGAAGGCACGCTGATCGCCTCGACCGACCACGAGCGCGGCACCGCGATCACCGAGACGAACTGGCTCAACGACGGTCTCCTGATCGGCGAGGACACCTACACGTCGCCGACGTACGAGGTGGACGACGAGCGGCACGTCTCGTACGTCGCGTACACGCCGCGGCGCAACTACTTCGTCATGGAGGTGTCGCTCGCGTCGATCGTCGGAGACCTCCGGCAGCCGACCGACGGCTCGTTCACCACTATCGTCCAGTCCGACGGCGTGATCGGGGCCAGCGACCGCGAGGGGACCGTGGCCGAACCGTACGCCGACGAGGTGCGGGACGCGATGATCTCCGGCTCCGCGGTCGGTCACGTGTCGTCGGCGACCTTCGAGTTCACCGACGACGCCGAGTACTTCGTCGCGTACGCACCGGTCCCCTCGGAGGACTGGTACGTCGCCGTCCACGTCCCCCTCGCGGAGGCGTACGCGCTCTCCGGGATGATCGGCCGGAACCTGCTGCTCATCGTCGGCGTCGCGGTCGTCGGGCTCGGTCTGTTGGGCGCGACGCTCGGCCGCGGCACCGTCGCGGAGCTGAACCGACTCACTCGGAAGGCGCGGGCGCTGGAGAGCGGCGACCTCGACGTCGGATTCGACACCGAGCGCCGCGACGAGTTCGGCGACCTCTACGGCGCGTTCTCGACGATGCGCGACTCGCTCGGCGAGCAGATCGAGTCGGCCGAGACGCAGAAGCGGCGGGCCGAGGACGCCAAGGCCGAGAGCGAGGCGTTCGCGGAGCGGCTGGAGTCGCGCGCGGCGGCGTTCGGCGCGACGATGGACGATTGCGCCGACGGCGACCTCACCGCCCGACTCGACGTCGAGCCCGACGATCCGGACGCGCTCGCCGACATCGCCGACGGGTTCAACGACGCGATGGACGAGCTGGAGGGGGCCATCGCGGAGGTGGACGCCTTCGCCGGGCAGGTCGCGGCCCGGAGCGAGGCGGTCACCGACGGCGCGGACGAGGTCGCCGCCGCGGGCCGGGAGACGAGCGACGCGGTCGACGAGATCTCGGCCGGCGCGGAGCGACAGAGTCGGCGGCTCTCGGAGGTCGCCGGCGAGATGGAGGACATGTCCGCCACGGTCGAGGAGGTCGCCGCCTCCGCCGATCAGGTCGCGACCACCTCCAGAGAGGCGAACGCGGTCACCGAGGAGGGCCGCGAGGCCACGGCCGCGGCGGTCGCGGAGCTGCACGACGTCGAGGAGCGCTCGGAGTCGGCGACCGAGACGATCGAGCGCCTCGAAGCGGAGATGGCGGAGGTGGACGCGATCGTCGAGACGATCTCGGAGATCGCCGACCAGACGAACCTGCTGGCGCTGAACGCGTCGATCGAGGCGGCGCGGGCGGGCGAGGCGGGCTCCGGCTTCGCCGTCGTCGCCGAGGAGGTGAAGGCGCTCGCGGAGGAGACGCAGTCGTCCGCGGCCGAGGTCGAGGCGCTGATCGACGGGCTCCGCGAGCGCACCGACGAGAGCGTCGCGGAGATGTCGCGGATCCGCGAGGGGGTCGACGCCGGCGTCGACACGGTCGAGACCGCGGACGACGCCCTGAGCGAGGTCGCGACGCGGGTGGCCGAGGCCGACGACGGCGTCCAGGAGATCTCCGGCGCGATGGACGCGCAGGCGTCGTCGGTCAACGAGGTCACCGGTGCCGTCGACGACTTGGCCGGCGTCAGCCAGCAGACGACCGCGGAGGCGACCACGGTCGCGTCGACCGCCGAGGAGCAGGCCGCAACGCTCGGCGACGTCTCCGAGCAGGCCCACGCGCTCACCGAGCGCGCCCGGGACCTGCGCCGGATGACCGAGGGGTTCGAGGTGGACGGCGAGCGCGACGTCGGCGACGGGAAGACCGATCTCGGCGTATTCGACGACAGCGACCGCGACGCCGACAGCGACCGCGACGCCGACACCGACTTCGACTTCGGGATGACCGATTCCGGCCAGTCGGTGAGCGCCGACGGAGGGACGGACGAGGCGAGGGAGCCGGGGCTCGTCGACGGATCGTTGAACGCGAACGCAGAAGAGTAATCGCGCCGGTTACCGCGACGCTCGGCTCACGGCTCAGTCGGCCACGGTCTCGTGGCCGGCATCCGCGTCGTCCGCGAGCGGCGTCGCGATCTTGTACGCCGCGTAGAGGCCGAGCACCGCGATGCCGGCCAGCACGACGCCCGTCCGAATCTGCGGCGAGATCAGCGGCGTCGCCACGACCTCGCCCGCCTCGTTAGTGATCGGGACGGGGCTGTAGGGCGCGCCGGCGAGGATCTCGACGATCCCCATGCCGACGAGTCCGAGCAGCATCAGTCCCGCGCTCAGCGCCATCGCCGCCTTGTCGATGATGTCAGTCATTGGGTGTCACCTCTTAACCGAGCAGGTAGCGGAGTTTCGGGTGTTGCTTGACGACGTCGAGCTTCTCGATGAGCGCGTCGAGGCCGTAGTAGCGCCCGGCCGACAGCATGATCACGGTGATGAACAGCAGCAGCCCCATGAAGTCGCTGTTGACCAGCCCGTGACCGAAGCCGGCGTTGCCGACCCAGAACAGGACCATGAAGATGACCCCGCCGAAGGCGGCCAGCCGAGTGAACGCGCCCGCTATCAGCGCCAGCCCGATCAGCGTCTCGAACAGGGGCACGCCCGGCTCGATGAGCCACGCGAGGTTGCTCCCCATCCAGACGGGGATGCCGCCCAACACGGTGTCGGTCATTTCCTGCATGTACATCGGGCCGTAGGTGTATGACAGCCCGTCCTCGATGAGTTTCGTGACGCCGGCGTGGAAGAACCACCATCCGGTCACCACGCGTAGGAAGGCGATCCAGTACGCCGCCCACGGACCGTCAAGCGCGAACTCGACCTCGTCGACCAGTGGATTTCCTGATTGGTATGACATCGTGCTCACCTCACGGATGAACGTTGAGTGGCAGCCCGTATATTCCCCCAACCGGCTTCTAACTCCCTGAAAAGCGTTCTAAGCGTACGGGAACGGCCCGCGATATTGTGGTGTTTTAAGTACTATCTGCCGCTCGGAACCACATCGGGCCCCGAGATATCCGTCCGGCGTCGGGAACACGGAACGTTTATTGGATTCGTTCGGCCTACGTCTACACGCGTCAGCGACGGACGCACCCACGCGCGCCGGTGGTCTAGTGGTAGGACCTGAGCCTTCCAAGCTCATGGCCCGGGTTCAAATCCCGGCCGGCGCATTTCTCGAACGAAGTGAGAGAAATCGCCGAGAGGGATTTGAACCCTGGAAGTCGCAGCCCGCGCAGCGAACGAAGTGAGCGAGCAGGACCGTCTTCCTCTGGTTCATAATCCCGGCCGGCGCACTCCCTTCGGTCGTGCGCCGCCCGTACCCTCGCTCGCTCACGCTGTTCGCTCGCGAGGGTCCCGGCCGGCGCATTTCTCGAACGAAGTGAGAGAAATCGCCGAAGGGGTTTGAACCCTATCAGTCGGGGTTGCTTCGCTCAGTACCGATCGCATCGCCGTCAGGACCTGGACCCGCTTCACGACGTTCGTGAATCGTATACTCGCCCGCCGGGACGGAAACGCGATAGGCCGACCGGCACTCGCTGGTCGCCGAATCGTCCGTCTTGTCCACCCAGTACACGTCCCATCGACAGGACTCGCGCGAGAACGTGATGACGGAAAACCCCCAGTGGGAGCCGTCGGAGAGCGCGAACTCCGGGAGGAATCCGGTAGCGGACAGGTAGTCGGCCGCCCGCGACGTCGACACGCTCCTGACGAGCCACGAGACGAACCGTCCGAACTCGCGTCCCAGTCCGACCCGCTGCCCGATCTCGGTGGCTCTTTCGCGGGGATTGACGCTCGTCACGCTCGGCGTCATGAACTCGACGCCGACCGGCGTGTCGCCCTGCCGTTCGTTCCGGAGGCGAGCGGCCAGCGTCATGTGCATGTCCCCGGTCAGCGTCACGACGTTCGTGTCACCCCGTTCTCGGACCGCGGTGAGGGTGTCGACGATCTCCCGTCGTTCGGACTCGAACCCGCTCCAGGCGTCTTCCCAGAAGATGAACCCCTTGCCCAGGAAGTAGAGTCGTTTGAACAGCACCGCGTTGGCCCACGCCGTCCACACCGTCTCGCTCTCGCGGAAGGTCTCGCGCAGCCACCCGCGCTGGGCCTCCCCGAGCATCGTCCGCGAGGGGTCCGGCTCGGACCACGGGTCGAGCAGCTCCGCCGGCCACGACCGCGGTTCGCTTCTGAAAAGCCGCTCGTCCGTCAGCGCGAGCGTGACGAGGTCGCCGAACCGCAGGCTCCGATACAGGTCGAACGACTCGTGAAGGCGGTCCGCGCTCGGGTCGTACTCGATGCGTCCGGGGACGAACTCCCACCACGCTTGGATCCCGACGGCGGTGAGGTACCGCGTGAACTCCGGGACGTCGCCGCACGGGTGGTCGGGGAACACCGGTGCGCCGGCGTCGTAGTCCCAGTACCGGTCGTTGGCGATGGCGTGATCGTCCCACGTCTGAATCACGGTGTGGCGCTCGTGAAGTCGCTGGAGGTGGCGATCGGTCTTGTACGTCTCGTAGATGCGCCGGAAGTCGTCGAGACTCATCGGGCGCGTGCCGCTGTCCGGGAGCTCGATCCGTCGGTCCGGGTACGGGCCACCGACGCCCCCCGGGTCGCCCTCGGCGACGTGTTCGTAGATGTAGTCGCCGAGATGCAACACGAAGTCGACGTCCGTCTCCGCGAGCCGCGCCATCGCGCCGAAGTAGCCGTTCTGGTAGTCCTGACAGTTCAGCACTCCGAACCGAACTGACTCGGGTTCGCCGTCCTCGGCCGGCAGCGTCCGACACCGACCGGTGTTGCTCCGTACTCCGCGGTAGACGAACCGATAGTAATAGACCGAGTCCGCGTCGACGGCGTCGTGATCGAGGTCGACGCGAACGGTGTAGTTGTCGGGCGGTTTGACCCCCGGGCCGTCGAACTCGAATACCCTGGGGTCGTCTTCGAAAGACGGGTCAGTCGCGACCTCGAGGCACAGCGATTCCGACGGGTCGTATCGCTCGGGATTGATTCGAGTCCAGAGGATGACCGACTCCGGGGTCGGACCACCGCTGGCTACCGACTGGGGGAACACGTCGGCGGGTTCGGCCTCCGTCAGACCGCCGTCGTCCTCGGGTGTGCTATCGAGTTCGGTGAGCTCGGCCGCCCTGACGGGCTGCCGAATCGTGACGTTCGACATATCGTGTTGTGAGCCGGTCTGGTTGCTCGTCCGCTGACACTAACACTTGTTACCAATAACCTCATATCATTAATTTGTAACCCCTCTTCACAATCGCTGGCCACGTTTCTACGACACTGGGCCGCACGTCGATACGAGTCGAAGCAGCGTCCATCCGCAGCATACCACCGGCTACCGCCGATGGTCGCTTCGTCAATTCATTCATGTTTTCGAGAAGAAATTTGTTATGTTATTACGTAACATGTTAGGATATGGCAACCTATACTGAGGGGAACGGCGCGACCGAGAGCGAGGAGAGCGGACCAGTCGATCAGGACGTCGAAGAGGCGGGCAAACTGAGGAAGGTCGAGGCGTACGCGAACACGTGGTACAGTGTATCCGTCGGACAAGCGATCGTCGTGAGCGGCGTCCTCCTCACGCTTTCGGCCGTCGCTGCCTCAATAGAGAGCCTGAACTTGATCGCGGAGGGTGTCGGCGTTCCGTTCGACGTGTACCTGTACGGATTCTTCGGAGCGATGGCCAGGTCCCTCCTCGCTTTCGTCACCGACGTCGACCCGGACACGGACGACGTGGCGTACGTTCACCGGTCGTGGATCCAAGTCGTGCGCTTGGGACTCCGTCCGGTTGGGGCGCTCTGTCTGGCCGCGGGGATCTATCTCGCTCACGGCGCGGTGGACGACGCACTCTCCTTTACTCTCGCTTCACCGGACGCGATATTCGCCGGGCTCGCTTTCGTTGCGGGCTTCTACGTGGAGCGCGTTTATCAGGTCCTCGGGACGGTCGCCAAACAGTTGCTTAGCTTGACCGAGGAAAGCAACGGCGAGTCGGCAGCGACAACGGACGATGAACCGTTCAGTATCCTCCCCGCGGGAAGACGACCCGACGAACCCCGTTGGTACCGCGACCGTCGAAGTCTCCTGTTGTTCGGACTCGGACTGGTGCTGCTCGCTATCGGCGTCGTCACATCGCTCGGCGAGAACGTACTCCCGTTCGTGGGGCCGGTCGCGGAGCCGGTTCCGTCGTACGTCTACCTGTACGCGTTGCTGGGGTCGCTGGGCTACCTCTTCACGACGCTGTTCAGAGAGTTCGACAGGAGTCTCCTCTCCCTCCTGCAGAATGGCATCCGCGTGCCCGCGGCGCTGTTGCTGGCAGCGGGTCTCTACATGTTCTCGTTCCTCTTCACCGACAGCGCTACGACGGCCACCGGACTCATTTCCGGCCTCGCGTTCTTAGTCGGACTCTACGTGAACGTGGCGCTCGTCACCTTGGATACGATCGCTTCGCGGGTGTTGTCGAAATTCAGCGACGAGTCGACGTGAGCGCCGGGTACGGCGAGCGTCATCGACATCCGGGGAAAGTGAGGGTGAACTACACGGTCGGCGACCTCTCGCGCTGACGACAGCCCGCGGCGGTCCGCGTACACGGGTCGGGTGACCGCCTCATCCGACCCCCGTGGCGCTTAATGCGTTCGGATTTCCGGGCCCCGTAACGGACGCACCCTCGCTGCTGTCGACCCGACGAACCGAGCGGGCTCGCCGCTCTCGGACGCGTCAGGACGCTCGTCTTGCGCGCGGGCGCATATCTCTCGATCGATTCCCTCGCATCGTCTCGAGGGACGACGCCGTCGAACCGCTCACTCGCCGGTCGCCCGTCGAGTTTCCGCGACGTAGACGCCTCCACCGAGCGCGGCGGCGAGCCCGACGACGGCGTAGTGGTAGCGAAACGCGAGTCGGAGCGACCGCTGCGACAGGGTAAAGCCGCCGAAAGCGGCCGCGGTGAGCCGGTCGCCGACCGCCGGGACGGCCAGCAACGCTTCGAGCGTCCGCTGACCCGTGTAGAACGCGAGCTGATTCCACGGGAGCAACAGCCCGGACACGACGTACACCGCGACGAGCGGCGCCGCCAGCAGGCCACCGATCGCGTAGATCGGTCTGTACGCGAGGCCGAGCCCCACGGCGAGCGGCACCGTCAGGGCCGCGGCGACCGCGAGGATCACTCGAACCGCCTCTACCGTTCCGCCGGACGCCGGGACCAGCAGGAGCAGCACGTCGAGACACAGGATCGCGCCGACGAGTCCGGCGAGCGACCGCCCCGCCCACCGGAGGGAACCGCTGCGCTCGGAGGACCACTGCATGTCTCGATGTCGGACCGCGATCGGCCTATACGTTGTGTTCCGCGACCCGCCGGTGTCTACGCGACCCGCTCAGTCAGTCCTGAAGATCCGATAGGCGCTCCCGAGCCCGAGGAGGAGCCACGCGGTCCCGAACAGCCGCCGCCCGTCGACTAGGGCGACGCCGCCGATGACGAACCACCCGGCGGCGATCAGCACCCAGAGGGTCTGTTCCGTGGAGAGCAGCGGCCCGGACAGCGGGGAGGTGGCGCTCATCACTTCCGCGTTGGACCCTCCCGGACAAGAGTTTGATCCCGTCGACGGCCGCCGGACGAGAGCCGCTCAGACGCGCGGTCAGGCGGCGTTCGAGCGGGGTAGAGGCCCGCCGACCGCGCGTCGACCCGGCGCCGCTCGGGCGCGGATCACAGACTCGCTCCGCCGTCGACCCAGACCGTCTCGCCGGTCACGTAGCTCGCCCCGTCGGAGGCGAGGTAGAGGTACGCGTCACGCAGGTCCGCGGGCGTGCCGGCGCGGGACGGGAGGCCGCCGGATCCGTCGATGTCGCGCGCCTCGTCGGCCCAGCCCTCCCGGATCTCGGTGGCGATCGGCCCCGGCGCGACCGCGTTCACCCTGATCCCGTAGCCGTCGAGTTCGAGCGCCGCGCTTCGGGTGAGCATCTGTATGCCGCCCTTCGTCGCCGCGTAGTGCGAGTGATCGCGCTCCGCGCGCTCGGCCGTCGTCGACGACGTGTTCACGATCGTTCCCTCGGCGCCGCGATTGATCATGTCCCGTGCCGCCAGTTGCGTGCCGAAGAACGCGCCCTTGAGATTGACGCCGTGGACGAAATCGAAGTCTTCCGGGGTGACGTCGAGGAACTCGCGGCTGCGGTGGACGCCGGCGTTGTTCACCATCACGTCGACCCCGCCGAACTCGCGGGCCGCCTCGACCACCGTCTCGATCTGGGCGGGGTCGGAGACGTCGGTCTCGACGAACGTCGCGATCCCGCCGCGCTCCTCGATGGCCTCGTGCGTCGGCGTCTCGGCGCCGACGTCCTTCGGATCCTTCCGGACGTCGGCGTTGATCACGGTCGCGCCCGCGTCGCCGAACGCGGTCGCGACCGCGCGGCCGATGCCGCTCGATCCGCCCGTGACCACGACCGTCTCGTCGGCGAAGTCCGCGTCGATAGTTCCCATACTGGCCGTCCGGTGCTGCGGATCAAAAAGGATCGGTATCGCGGGCTCCCGAGCGACGACTCTTCACGGGAACCTCCGAGGAGCCACGGGAGCCTCGGGGACCTCCGGGGAGCCCCGGTCGCCCCCGGGGAGCCCCGGCCGAACCGACTCAGTCGTCGTCGGCCGCGGTCGCCTCGGGCTCGACCTCGCGGCCCGGGTCCTCGCGCGGGCCGCCGGCGTGTCCCTCGTGGGCGACCGCGGTCGCCATGAGGTCGGGGGAGATGGCGGGTACCTCGTCGGCGTCGACGGGGCCGTCGCGGGCGATCTCCTCCGTCGAGCGCGGGAACTCGCGGAGCTCCTTGTGGAGCGCGATCCCGGCCTTCGCGCCCTGTCCCATCGCGACGGGGACCTGATTGTGACCGGGCGTCACGTCGCCGACCGCGTAGACGCCGTCGACGCTCGTGCGGCCGTGGTCGTCGACGTCGACCTCGCCGCCATCCGTGAGGTCACAGCCGAGCCCCTCCGCGAGCGCGGTGTTGTAGTCGGAGCCGTACATCGGGAAGCCGCCGCGGTACTCGCGGCGGGTCCCGTCCTCGAACTCCATCGCCTCCAGCCAGCCGGAGTCGGGGTCGTTCTCGACGCCGGCGACGTCCTCGTGGACGACGTCAACCGGGTGGGCCTCCAGTCGGGCTGCCGTCTCCTCGCTCCACGTCGGCTCCGCGCCGCGGGTCAGGAGGTCCACGTCGTCGGTCACGTTCAGCATGATCATCGCGACGTGGGCCGCCGCCTCGCCGTGGCCCATCACGTACACCGGCTCGTCGACGAACATGTACGCGTCGCAGTGGAGACACCAGTGGAGCCCCTTCGCGTTCCGCGGGAGCGGCGGGTCGGGGCGCTCGTCGGAGAACCCGGTCGCGAGGACGACGCGGTCCGCGACGATCTCGGCGTCGCTCGTCGTCAGCCGGAAGCGGCCGTCGTCGGTCTCGACCGCGTCGGTGACGAAGCCGCGCTCGAAGGTGCCGCCGTACGACTGGACCTGCTCGCGGCCGGTCGCGAGGAGTTCGTTGCCGGAGGTCTCCTCAGTGATCCCGATCACGTTGTGGGTGTCCGCCATCATCGCCGCGCGGCCGCCGCCCCTGTCGATGAGCACCGTCTCGTGGCCCAGTCGGGCCCCGTACAGCGCGGTCGTCAGCCCGGCCGGCCCGCCGCCGACCACAGCGATCTCGTACTCGTCGTCGGACGAACTCATTACCGGTAGTAGGCGACGCGTCGGTTTAAATGGCGTCGTGCTGTGCGCGGTCCGCGGCCAGCCCGGTAGGCATCGCTTACCCGGTTCGAGTCGCCCGAATACGCGGGACCCCCGGAAGCTTATTATGGTCCGTCGCCTCCGGTGTGCCAGTGCCATCGCGACTCGCCGCCGCTCTCGTCCTCCTCGCCGTCGGAGTCGCCGCCGACGTGGCGTCCACGTACGTCGCGATCGGCGGCGGCCAGTACGTCGAGGGCTCCCCGGTCGGCGCCGCCCTCATCGCCGCCTTCGGACTCGTTCCCGGGATGATCCTCACCAAGGCCGCGGGGATGGTCGTCATCGGGATCCCCGTCGCGGTCGCGGGCGGGACCCGGCGGCTCGTCGCGACGCTGATGTGCGCCGGCGTCGGTCTCCTCTCGCTCGCGACCGCCGCGCGGAACGTCCTGCTCCTCGTCGGGCTCTGGCCGTGACGCGGGGCGCTCCCTCCGGGGCGGCCGGCCCGTCCGGACCTCACTTCCCCTGATACAGTCGCTCGGCGGTGCGCTCCGGGAGCCCGGCGTCGGCGATCGCCTCGCTCACGCGGTCGACGTCGTACGGGACCCGTTCGAGCGTGACGTCGTCCGTCGCCGCGTCAAGCACGGCGTACCCGGCGGCCGGGTCGCCGTCGCGCGGCTGGCCGACGCTGCCGGGATTGACGACGACGCCGCCGGCGACCGACCGCTTCCCCTGCACGTGCGTGTGCCCGAGGACGATCCCGTCGTAGTCGCCCATGTGGCGGTCCAGGTTCGGGAACTCCTCGGGGTAGACGTAGGCGTCCTCGCGCCCGGCCGCCGGGTGCGAGTGGACCAGCAGGTACCGCCCGCCCGCGAACGTCTCGGCGCGCGGGAGCCCGTCGAGCCACGCGAGCTGGTCGTCGGAGAGCGTCGCTTTCGCGTGTTCGAGCCCGGCCTCGGCCATGCGGTTCGCGCGGTACCGCTCCGGGGACTCGACGGTGCGGTCGTGGTTCCCCCTGACCGTCTTCGAGGCGACTTCGCGCACGCGCTCGACGCACTCGGCCGGCCACGGGTTGTACCCGATCACGTCGCCGGCGCAGACGATCCGGTCGACCGCGGGCATGTCGTCGAGGACCGCTTCGAGCGCCGGGAGGTTCGCGTGGACGTCCGAGATGAGCCCCACCTTCATCGAGTCGACGTACGGGAGCGACGCCGGAATAGGTTCGGTCTGTACGAGGCGTGAAAAGGTGTTGAGCGAGGGAGCGTCTGAGATGTCGATCGGTTATACGTTGTCGACGACGGATCGGCGGTGGACGCCTCCGGAGCTCCGACCGCTCGCTTATAAATCGTTAGTAACGGATCGACGGTGAACGCCTCCAAAGCCCCAGCCGCTCGCTTATAAATCGTTAGTAACGGATCGACGGTGAACGCCTCCAAAGCCCCAGCCGCGAGGCGGGCGCACGCTCGCTGTGCTCCTCACTCGGTCGCTCACTTCGTTCGCTCCCTCGTTGCGGTGCTTCCGTCGCCTGCGCCCGCCTCGCGGCTGCCCCTTTGAGTCCCTCCCCGCACAGCACCGCACCTCACGCCTCCCCAACCTCGCGGTTCGCGCTCTTCGAGCGCTCACCGCGTCCCTCGCACGCGCTCCTCGTGGCCTTTCGGCCACTCGGAGGCGCGCGCCACCGCAGATCAGTTTATAAGCAATTCACGCAGAGACGCGGTGAGCCGTCGACGCGGAACCCGTTCCGCAACGGCATCTTATAAGCCGCCGGGGGCGGAACGGTCTCGGTAATGCTACAGGGGGTCAACGTCGCGCTCGGCGTCTCGGGGAGCATCGCGGCGGTGAAGGTCGTCGAACTCGCTCACGAGCTGCGCCGGCAGGGCGCGAGCGTGCGCGCCGTCATGTCCCCGGCGGCGACGAACATCGTCCACCCGTGGGCGGTCGACTTCGCGACCGACGAGCCCGTCGTCACCGAGATCACCGGCGACGTCGAACACGTGGAGCTGTGCGGCCGCGACGGGTGGGCCGACGTGCTCCTGCTCGCGCCCGCGACCGCCAACACCGCCGGGAAGGTCGCGGCCGCGATCGACGACACGCCCGTGACGACCTGCGCGACGACCGCGCTCGGCGCGGACGTGCCGGTCGTGATGGCGCCGGCGATGCACGAGCCGATGTACGACCACCCGGGCGTGCTGGAGGCGCTCGACCGCCTGGAGGCGTGGGACGTGACGTTCGCGGACCCCCGGATCGAGGAGGGGAAGGCGAAGGTCGCCGACGAGGCGGAGATCGTCACCGAGGTCGCCCGCGCGACGACCCCCCACTCGCTGTCGGGCGCGCACGTCGTCGTCACCGCCGGGGCGACGAAGGAGCGTATCGACCCGATCCGGATCCTGACGAACCGGGCGTCGGGGAAGACGGGGCGGGCGGTCGCCCGTGCGCTCTACGTCCGCGGCGCGAAGGTGACGCTCGTGCAGGACGGCCCGGACGTCCCCTACGCCGACGTCGTCGCCGTCGAGACCGCCGACGAGATGATGCGGGCGTGCCGACAGACGGCGGCCACGGCGGACGCGCTGGTCTCGGCGGCGGCCATCTCCGACTTCACCGCCGACGCGGTCGACCAGAAGATCCGGTCTGGGTCGCCGCTCTCCGTGGACCTCCGGCCGACGCCGAAGCTCATCGACTCGGTGCGGGAGGCGTACCCCGACCTACCGATCGTCGGGTTCAAGGCCGAGACGTCGGGCGACGACGCGGCGATGATCGCGGAGGCAGAGCGGATCCGCGACCGCGTCGACCTCGCGTTCGTGGTCGCCAACGACGCGGGCGTGATGGGCGACGACGAGACGCGGGTCCTCCTCGTCGGCGGCGAGGGGACGGAGCCGGAGGCGGCGGTCGGCTCGAAAGACGACGTGGCCGGGCGGATCGCCGACCGACTCTCGGTCGCGCTCGGGCGGCGTTCGAACGCGTAACGGCCGCGCTCGGCCGTGACATCGCCGACGGCGGAGCCGGCAATTCGTTCGATATCGGCTGGGATACAAACTGTTTTGAGGCGGTAGGGAAAGGATCCCGATAGAGATTCCCATGTGCATAGAGACGGTGGACCCCGAACCCGTCGGAGGTGTGGTGGGTGGCTGACGCCGACGACGCCGGCGGACCCGTCACGAACGACGCCGGCCCGACGCCGCGATCGACGGTCGTCGTCCCCGTCGAACCGTCGCCGACCCTCCGCGCGACGGTCTCGCACGTCGCCGAGGCCGCGGCGGACGGCGAGTTCGACGCGATCCACTTCGTGGAGATCGCCTCGTGGCGCGACGGCGACCCGGGCTCCGACGACCGCAGCGCCGAGGCCCGGCGCGTCCTCGAACGGGTGTCGGCGTGGGCGGAGGCGGACCTCGACGACGCCGACGGCGACACCGGCGACGACGTGACGGTCGTCTCGGCGCTGATCGGCGCCGACGAGTACCTGTTCGGTCCGGAGGACTACGTCGAGGTGCTCGCCGAGTACGCCGGGGAGCACGGCGCGGACACGGTGGTGCTCGATCCCGAGTACACGCCGGTCGGCAACACGACGCTGCTCCAGCCGCTGGAGTTCGCGCTCTCGAACACCTCCCTGTCCGTCCGGACGGCCCCGGTAGGGCGCCCGACCCGGCCGGAACGGCTCCGGAGCGAGGCGACGGGCGTGCGGTTCGCGGCGATGTTCGGGCTCTCGCTGGCGTTCTACTTCGTGCTCGGCGACCCGCTCTACTGGTTCGACTGGGTGACCGGCGTCGCGACCGCGACGATCGTCTCGATCACCCTCTCGCGGATCAGCTTCGACGCCGACCCGGCGATCCCGCGGACGCCCCAGCGGCTGGTCCGCGGCGCGATATACGTCCCCGTCCTGCTGTACGAGATCGTCGTGGCGAACTTGGTGGTGGCCCGCGTGATACTGGACCCGCGGCTCCCGATCGATCCGACGTTGAACCGGGTCCGCGTGATCGTCGGCAGCGGGCTCCCGCTGATGACGCTCGCGAACTCGATCACGCTGACGCCCGGGACGCTGACGGTCCGCGCCCGCGACAGCGACCTGTACGTCCACTCGCTGGTCCCGTGGGCCCGCGAGGGGCTGTTCGACGGCTCGCTGGAGCGCTGGACGCGGTTCGTCTACTACGGGCGCTCGGCGGCCCGCCTGCCGACCCCCCGCGAGCGCGACGACCACGCGATTCTGCAGGGTCCCGACGCGACCGAGGAACTGCCGATCGCCGCCGCGGACGGCGGAGCGACCGGCGATGACGCCGGGCCGGAAGCGGCGGCGGACGCCGAGTCCGGCACCGGTGACGAGGGGGTGACCGACGCGTGACGCTCGTCGACGCCACGGTCGTCGCCGGATACACGGTCGGCGACTTCCTGCTCCTCGCGGCCGCCGGGTTCGTCGTGCTCGCGATCGGGATGCTGTACCGTGCGGTGAAGGGGCCGACGATGCAGGACCGGGTGCTCGCGGTGAACGTCCTCGGGACGAACACGGTCGTCATCCTCGCGATCCTGGCCGCGGCGCTCTCGGAGCCGACGTTCCTCGACATCGCCTTAGTGTACGCGCTGTTGAACTTCCTGATGGCGATCGCCATCTCGAAGTTCACTGTCGAGCGAGGTGGTGTCCTGTGATCGAGACGCTCGGCACGCTCGGGACGGTCCGCGTCGGGCTGATCGTCGCGTTCACGCTGCTCGGGCTGTTCTTCAGCTTCGTCTCGATGGTCGGCGTGCTCCGGTTGCCCGACGTGTACTCTCGGGCGCACACAGCCTCGCAGGCGGACACGCTCGGCGCCGGGTTCGGGCTCGCCGCCGTCGCGCTCGCCGTCGGGTGGGAGGGAGCCGGCTTCAAATCGGTGCTCCTGCTGTTCTTCATCTTCGTGACGAACCCGACGGCCGCCCACGCGATCTCCCGGGCGGCCTTCGAGGAGGGAATCGTGCCGTGGACCGAGGGGGACGATCGCCGATGACGGGGACGAGCCTCCTCGCCGCTGCGGCCGGCAACCTCCTCCCGGCAGTCACACCGGCGGCGCCCGTACCCGCCCAGGTCACCGCCGTCGAGGGGAGTCTGCTCGCGTTCGTGGTGCTGACGGCGCTCGCGACGGCGCTGGCGCGCGACGTGCTCGCGGCGGTCATCGTGTTCGGCGCGTACAGCCTCGGGATGGCCGCGCTGTACACCTTCTACCGCGCGCCGGACGTCGCGCTGACGGAGGCGGCGATCTCAGCCGGCGTGACCACCGTCCTCCTCCTCTTGACGCTCGCGAAGACGACGCGGATCGACCACGACGTCGCCTTCGAGTCGGTGAACGTCCCGGCCGTCGGCGCGGTCGGGCTGCTGTTCGGGGGACTCCTGCTCACGATGGGCGACGTGCCGGCCGTCGGCTCGCCGGACGCCCCCGTCTGGTCGAACCCGGACGTGACGCAGTGGTACCTCAGCGAGTCGTACGCGCAGACCGGCGTCGACAACACCGTGATGGCGGTGCTGGCGGCGTTCCGCGGGTTCGACACGTTCGGCGAGGCGGTCGTCGTCTTCGCCGGCGGGATCGCGGCCCTCATCGTGCTCCACCGAGAGGTGTTCGCATGAGCGACGTTCGCCCCGACGAGGAGGCCGTCCGCGACGCCGCCCCGAACGAGACGAGCGCCGAAGCCGACGCGGGGGCGGTCGACGAGGGCGACGCCGACGACGTCCCGCCGCACCGCGCCCGCTCCCGGTCCGGCCGGTACGACTCCGACCGGCGCCAGGGCACGCCGTACACGGAGAGCCAAGTGATCATGCCGACGGTGAAGATCGTGGCGCCGTTCGCGTTCACCTACGGGCTGTTCATCACCTTCCACGGCGCCGGATCGCCGGGCGGCGGGTTCCAAGGCGGCGCGATCATGGCCGCCGTGGTGTTCATGATCGCGTTCGCCTTCGGGATCGAGGCGACGCGCGACTGGCTCGCCAACACCGTCGTCGTCGCGCTCGCGGTCGGCGGCGCGCTGGCGTTCGCGGGCATCGGACTGATCCCGGTGGCGCGCGGCGGCGCGTTCCTCCAGTACGACCTGCTGCCGATCCCGGTGAAGTACGGGCTGGAGAGCGTCGAGGTCTTCGGCATCGCGACCATCGTGACCGGCGTGCTCATGGGGCTGTTCTTCCTGCTCGCGAGGGGGTTCGCCTCGGAGGGGACCGGTTTCGGCGAGGGCGGAGAAGACGAGAGCGAGGAAGACGCGACCGACGAGACCGGGACCGCCGCGAATGACGCCGACGGCGTCGGCGGCGACCTCGGCCCCTCGGGGTCGGATCGCACTCCGGCGGCCGACGGAGGTGAGCGATGACAGCGACCGCTACCGTCGCGGCCGCCGGAATCGACGCCGCGGTCGCGTCCGCGGGTGTGTTCGAGGTATTCACGACCCGTCACGCCTACCTCACGTTCGCGCTGCTGCTCTGCGTCGGTCTCTACATGATGATAGCAAACCCCCACCTCGTGAAGAAGATCATCGGACTCAACCTGTTCCAGACGGCGATATTCCTGCTATTCATCGCCTCTGCCTACGTCGAGGGCGGATCGATCCCGATCGTCCACTCCGGCGAGGCGGCGACGAAGACGTTCGTGAGCCCGCTCCCGCACGTGATCGTGCTCACCGCCATCGTCGTCGGCGTGAGCCTCACCGCCGTGGGGCTCGCACTCTGCATCCGGATCTACGACGAGTACGGAACGCTCCGCACCGACACCCTTCGCGACCTGATGCGGGACGAGGGGTCGCTCCCGTCCGTCGCCGGCGACGACGGCGCGGCCGACGGAGGTGCGAGCGATGACTGACGTGCTCCTCCCGCTGGCGATCGCCGTCCCGATCGTGGCGGCGACGCTGCCGATCGCGCTCGGACTGTGGTACGACGACGTCGGCTGGCCGATCGCGGCGGTCGCGACGACCGCGGTGGTCGGGACCGCGGCCGCGATCGTCGCCGAGGTCGCGATCGGCGGACGGTTCAGCCACGCGCTCGGCACCTACCAGCCGCCGATCGGAATCGAGCTGGTGGCGGACGAACTGTCGGCCGCGGTGCTCGCGCTGATCGCGGTCGTGTCGCTGGCGACGCTCGCGTTCTCTCGGGTGGCCGGTCCCCGCGGGAACGCGTTCTACAGCGCGTACCTGCTGCTGGTCGGGGGGCTCTCGGGAATGGCGCTCACGGGCGACCTGTTCAACATGTTCGTCTTCCTCGAGATCGTCGGGATCACGACGTACGCGCTCATCGCCGCCGACCGCTCGGGGGCGAGCGCGTACGCCTCGCTGAAGTACCTCGTGGTCGGGACGGTTGGCGCCTCGCTGTACCTGGTCGGCGTCGGCTACGCGTTCCTCGCGACGGGGACGCTGAACATGGTCGACATGCGCGAGCAGATCGTCGCGCAGGCGGGGTACGGCGACCCGCTGATCCAGGCGAGCTACGCGCTGATCGTGGCCGGGCTCGCGCTGAAGATCGCCTTGTTCCCGGTCCACACCTGGCAGCCGGACGCCTACCAGCGCGCGCCGGACGCCGTCACGGCGGTCGTGGCGGCGCTCGTGTCGACGACGAGCGCGTACGCGCTGATCCGGGTGACGTACACCGTCTTCACCGTCGACTTCCTCGCCGCGAACGACGCGATCACGACGGCGATGCTCGTCGTCTCCGGGGCGTCTATCCTCGCCGGCTCGGTGCTCGCCGCGATGCAGTCCGACCTCAAGCGGATGTTCGCGTACTCCTCGGTCGCGCAGTTCGGGATGATCGGGGCCGCGATCGCGTTGGCGAACGAGACCGCGCTGCTCGGCGGGATCGTCCACCTCGTGGGGCACGGCCTCCTGAAGTTCGGGCTGTTCCTCGGGATCGGGACCCTCGCGCTCGGCTACGGCGTCCGTCGGATCGAGGACGCCGCGAGCGCCGCGCGCGAAGCGCCGTTCACGACCGGAGCGATCGCCCTGCTCGGGCTCGGGCTCGTCGGGATCCCGCCGTCGGTCGGTTTCCTCGGGAAGTGGTACATCGGGGTCGGCGCCGTCGAGTCCAGCATGGCCGGCGCCGGGCCGGCCGGGATCGGCGTCGCCGCCGTGATCTTCGTCAGCACTCTGTTCACGCTGTCGTACGTCGCGCGGCTGATCGAGCGGTTCTACTTCGCCGGCGTCGGGCTCCCGGGCGGCCACGGAGAGGAGGCGGCGGCCGGCCACGGCGACGACCCCGCGGGCGGCGCGAGCGATGACCCGGCCGGAGTGGCCGCCGATGGCGGTCGCGATGACGACCCTGCGGCCGACGATACGGGTGCGGCCGCGCCGGTCGCGCCCGTGGAGGGCGCGCCACGGCCCTCGCTGGTACCCGACCGAGTGCCGGCGGCGTCGCTGGCGATACTGGTCGTCACGACACTCGTCACGGTCGCGCTCGGCTTCGCCGGCTTCGCGCTGGCCGAGTGGTTCGGTCCGTTCCTCACGGAGGTGTTCGCATGACTGACGCTTTCATTTCAGACCCACGTCCCCTACTGGCCGTCCTCGTCTCGTTCGTCGCGGCGTTCTTCATCGTCGCGTCGCACCGCTCGCCGAACGTCCGCGAGGGGTGGACGATCGCCGCGGCGGTCGCGAAGTTCGGGATCGTCGCCTCGATGCTCCCGGCCGTCCTCGACGGCGCCGTCTTCGAGTGGTCGCTCGGGGCGTTCCTCCCCGGGATCGAGTTCGCGCTGCGCGCCGACGCGCTCGGCATGCTGTTCGCGTTCCTCGCCAGCGGGCTGTGGATCGTCACCTCCTTCTACAGCATCGGCTACATGCGGGGGAACGACGAGACGAACCAGACCCGGTACTTCGCCGCGTTCGCGGTGTCGCTGTCGGCGACGATGGGGATCGCGTTCGCGGGCAACCTCGTGACGATCTTCGTCTTCTACGAGATCCTCTCGATCGCGACGTACCCGCTCGTCGCGCACGACGAGACGCCGGAGGCGCGCTCGGCCGGTCGGAAGTACCTCGCGTACACGATGTTCGGCGGCGGCGTGCTCGTGCTCGCCGGGACCGCCCTCGTCTACCTGATCGCCGGCAACGTCTCGTTCACCGCCGGCGGCATTCAGGAGCTCGCGAACGCCGACCCCGGCCTCGCGATGCTCGCGTTCTTCCTCCTGGCGATCGGGTTCGGGGTGAAGGCCGGGATCATGCCGCTCCACCAGTGGCTCCCCGAGGCGATGGTCGCGCCGACGCCCGTCTCCGGGCTCCTCCACGCGGTCGCGGTCGTCAAGTCCGGGGCGTTCGGTGTCTCGCGGGTCGTCCTCGACGTCTTCGGCCCGGAGCTCGTCTTCGACCTATCGCTCCCGTTCGGCTTCTCGGCCGGCCTCGTGTTATCGACCATCGGGGCGATCACGCTGACGGCGGCTTCCATCATCGCCCTGCGGAAAGACCACCTGAAACAGCGGCTCGCCTACTCGACGGTGAGCCAACTGAGCTACATCATCCTCGGGCTCGGGCTGTTCGGCTGGTACGGGCTCGTGGGTGCGCTGCTGCACATCCCGGCGCACGCGTTCATGAAGCTCACCCTGTTCTTCTGCGCCGGGAACCTCCACGTCTCGACGCACACCGACTACATCTCGGAGATGGCGGGGATCGGCAAGCGGATGCCCCTGACGATGGGGGCGTTCACGGTCGCCTCGCTCGGGATGGCCGGCATCCCGCTTCTGGCCGGGTTCGTCAGCAAGTACTACATGCTGATCGGCGGGATCCGGATGGGCGCCCAACTGACCCCGGTCGCGTACTACCTCGTGGGCGCGCTCCTGCTCTCGGGCGTCCTCAACATCGCGTACTTCTGGCCGGTGATCTACACCGCCTTCTTCGAGGCGGAGGACGCCCACGACGCGAAGCCGCTCGTCGACTTCCGGATGGGCGGCGAGTCGCGGTCGACGCTGCCGGCGACCGACGGGGGGCGACCGGAGGACGAGAACGACGACCCCGAAGACGAGAGCAACGACACCGACGCCGAGGTCGACGACGTCGTCGAGAGCGCCGAGGGCGACGGGACGGTCGGGGACCCGAGCGACGACGCCGACGTCCCCGACGACTCCGACATCCCCGACGCGGAGCTCGACGACCTCCCGACCGACGCGGAGGGCGTCGTTCGCCCGGACTTCAACACGAGCGAGCGCGACTTCTCCGAGCCGGCCGAGCGCGTCGACACCGGCGACTACGCGGTCGACTCGCGCCCCTCCGACGCGGACGTGCCGTTCGGCGTCGGACGCCGCGACGAGGGCGACGCAGCGGACCGCGCCGAACCGACCGACGGCGCCGCCGTCGAAGCCGGCCGCGGTGACGACGAGGGTCACACCGATGACGGTGAACACGGCGACGGCCACGACGACCACGGCCACGCCGGCGGCCCGCCCGCGGGCGGCTGGCGTCACATCGACGGGCTCGACGCCCTCCGCGGGCGCGAGTCGACGTGGTTCACGCTCGGCCCGATCCTCACCGCGATGAGCCTCGCGGTGCTGCTCGGCGTGATCCCCTACGAGATGGGCTTCTTGGAGCTGATCGAGCTCATCGTCGACACGCGGCTCCCGGAGGAGGTGATGCGGCCGTGAACGCGGTTCTCACCTCCCTCCCGCCGTACGTCGTTCTCGCGGCGGCGGCGTTCCTCGTGCTCGGCCTCCCGCGCCGCGCCGGCCACGCGGCGGCCGCGCTGGCGACGGCGTTCACGTTCGCGCAGGCGGTGCTGCTCGGCGACGGCGGCACGGGGGCCCACCTCGCGACGCAGCTGTTCGGGTTCGACGTGGTGCTGTTCAACGTCGACCAGTTCTCCATGCTGATGGGCGTGGTCGTCGGCTTCCTCGCGACGGCGGCGGTGCTGTACGCGTACGGCACCGAGGCGCCGACGTGGGTGACCGCGTTCGCGCTGGTGTACGTCTCCTCGACGCTCGGGACGATATACGCCGGCGACTGGCTCACGCTGATCTTCTTCTGGGAGCTGATGGCCGTCACCAGCACGCTGCTGGTGTGGCAGTACGGCGGCGCGGCGGTGCGGGCCGGCTACCGCTACGCGCTGTTCCACGGTATCGGGGGGACGTTCTTCCTCGGCGCGGTCGTCGTCCACGGCGCGTCGATGCTCGGCAGCGTGCCGGCCGCCGAGATATTCCTGTTCTCGTCGACGACCGGGATCCACGCGAGCGCGACGCTGCTCGCGGCGATCGGGGTCGGGGTCAACTGCGGGTTCATCTTCCTGCACACGTGGCTCCCGGACACCTACCCCCGCCCGCACGTGGCGGCGTCGGTGTTCCTCTCCGTCTTCACGACGAAGACGGCGGCGTACGTGATGTACCGGACGTTCCCCGAGGGCGGCATGTGGCTCGCGTACCTCGGCGGGTTCATGGCCGTCTACGGGGCGTTCTTCGCCCTGCTGCAGTACGACCCGCGCCGGCTCCTCTCGTACCACATCCAGGCGCAGCTCGGGTACATGCTGGCCGGCTTCGGGCTCGCGACGTACGTCGGCGAGTTCGCCGTCACCGGCGGCTTCGCGCACCTGTTCAACAACGTGCTGTACAAGAGCCTGCTGTTCATGGCCGTCGGCGTCGTGATCTACCGGACCGGCGTCGAGGACATCAGGGACATGGGCGGGCTCTGGCGGGAGATGCCGATCACCTTCCTCGTCTACGTCGTCGGCGCGGCCTCGATTACCGCCGTCCCGGGATTCAACGGGTTCATCTCGAAGGGGATGGTGATCGACTCCGCCCACGAGCTCCACAACTTCGAACTCCTCTTCGGCGAGGGGCTGCTGTGGTGGCTGCTGATCCTCGGCGGCGTGGGGACGTTCATGTCGTTCATCAAGCTCGGCTACTACGTGTTCTTCCACGGTTCGGCGACGCTGTCGCCGAAGGACGCCACGGCGTTCCAGACCGCCGGGATGCTCCTCGCCGGCGGCGCCTGCGTCTTCTTCGGGGTGTTCTACTACCAGCTGAT
Source organism: Halorubrum sp. Ea1 (assembly GCF_002252965.1). Taxonomy (NCBI): domain Archaea; kingdom Methanobacteriati; phylum Methanobacteriota; class Halobacteria; order Halobacteriales; family Haloferacaceae; genus Halorubrum; species Halorubrum sp. Ea1. The sequence continues at coordinate 32,637 of NZ_NHPG01000117.1, read as the reverse complement.
CGAGCTGATGCCGTTCACGGAAATCATCCTCGGCGAGGACGTCTACTTCAAGCCGTACAGCGCGAGCCACCTGACGGAGAGCGCGGCGCTCCTCGTGACCGGGTTCGTCGGCTTCTTCGCGCTGAAGCGGCCGCTCGGCTGGCTCGCGCACCACATGCGAGACGTCGACGCGGTGACGTACCCGGCCGCGTTCTACCTCGGGCGGGGGTCGATCTGGGGCGTCACGGCGCTGTGGGCCGCCGTCGACCGCGCCGTGATGCGGTTGGTCGCGGCGATCAAGCGGACCGCGATGCACCCGCGGACGGCGGTCGCGGGGCTCGGCGTCGACGTGGAGATCCGAACCGGGATCGGCCGCAGCGTCCTCTTGTTAACGCTCGCGGCCGGGGTCGCGCTGTTCGCGTTCCTGCTCGGCTGAGCGGGAGTTACGAACGGCTTCGTCGGACTCTTATTTTCGGACGGACGGAAGTCGGCGTTCAGCGTGATGGGTTTCGAATTGTATGAGAAAATTTATAACTAATCCGTCACCCGGTTGGGATGTGTCCCTCCAACCGTTACAGGTACCCGGCGGCCCCGAGCTGCTCATACTCCTCGTCGTACTGCTCGTCGTCTTCGGCCTCGTCGGCCGATGGGTGTACCGGGACGCGAAATCCCGCGGGAGCGACTGGGCGTGGCAGTGGGGAGTCGGTATCGGACTGCTGTTTCTGTTCGGCCTCGTCCCCGGACTGCTCGGACTCCTCATCTACGTCACGGTGCGAGACGAGGTCGGCGAACCGACGTGAGCTCCGCGAACTACGCGGCTCACGACGCGCGATCAGCGGGCCGAGCCGTCGCTCTCTGAGCGTTTCAACGGCGTCGAAAAGGAGGAAGCGGCCGCGTCGTCAGCGTCCGGCTCGTCTGGACGCGGCGGCGGCTCAGTACTCCTCGTACGCGAGGTTCATCATCCACTGCGAGAAGGCGTCGGCCTGCGGGTCGACCTCTTCCTCGCCGATGAACGGTGACAGCATGTCGTCGGCCATCAGCAGCGAAAAGTCCAGATCGCGGGGGGCGGGCTCCAAGTAGTACGTGTTGTGTCCGTCGTACACCGTATCGGACCGCTGGATGAGGCCCGACTCCTCTAACGCCTCCGCGATGCGGCTCCCCTTGCGTGAGGAGACATCGAGTTCCTTCCAGAAGTCGCTCTGGTGGATGCCACCGGTCTCGCGGATGAGTTCGAGGCCGGCCTGCTCGTCCTCCGACAGCTCGGCCTCGAGTTCGGACACGCTCATGGTCGAACACCCGCCCGCGAGTCGCTTAAAACTGGCTTTCCGTCCCGTCGCGGCGCCTCCGGGCGCGACGGGATCGGGGGCGATCGCCGTCTCGGGCGCCCGTCCGCCGCCGTCAGAACTCCGCCGGTAGCGACACCGGCTCCGCGGGCGTCTCGCAGGGCGGGCCGTCGGCGTAGGCGAACTCGGCATGCTCAGTCGGGTCGGCGCTCGTGCGGATCCGGGTGAACGACCGCGTCCCGAACCCGTCGCCGTGGAGGCAGGCGCCGTACTCGTGGTCGGCGAGGACGCCGCTCGCGCGGTCGAGCCACGACCCGCCCGACTCGCCCGGCTCGGGGACCAGTTCGGCCGCGATCCGACGGGCGCTGTCGGCGCGCTCCTCGGCGAACTCCCGGCGACGCTCCGGCACCGAGAACCGCTCGACGCCGTTCACCACGCCGCCGACGTTGCCGACGACGTGGACGCCGGGGTCGAGCCGGGTGACCGCGATCCCGCCGTCGTACGAGAGGAGGAACGCGGCCGCGTCGTCGGCGATCACGAGGTTGAACCCGTCGTACGACCGCTCTTCGAGATCGCGCTCGACCCCACGCACCGCGGTCTCCGCGGAGTCGGCCTCCAGGCAGTCCCGCACGAGGAGTCCCCTGGAACGGTCCCCGTCGCGGTCGGCGTCGAGCCAGCGGTTGGTGACCGCGACGGCGACGCCCGACTCCGAGAGGCCGATCCACGTCCCGCCGGCCTCGGCGTCGCGCGGGGCGACGTACCGAACGCCGTCGTCGCCGGCGGGATCGCGCACGGCCGGCGGTTCGGCCTCCCTGTCGAGCGCCTCGTCGCGGTTGGCGGCGAGCGCGGTCGGCGCGTCGCCGAACACGCGCCACGCGAGGGCGAGAGTACACACGATAGCCGTTGCGGACGACGAGGAGGAAAAACCCGCGATCGGTCGGAGCCATTCTTTACTCGCAATAAAAGAAATCTTTTGGTTGCTGACCCCGTCGGTCGGTGTATGAACGCGATAGCCGTGTACGAGGGGGCCGACGAACCGGTCGTGACGGAGAAGCCGCGACCGGAGCCGGCCCCGGGGGAAGCGCTCGTCCGGACCCTCCGGGTCGGCGTGGACGGGACGGACCACGAGGTGATCGCCGGCGGGCACGGCGGGGCGCCCGAGGGCGAGGACCACCTCGTGTTGGGTCACGAGGCGGTCGGGGTGGTCGAGGACCCGAACGACACGCCGTTCGAGGCCGGCGACGTGGTCGTCCCGACGGTGCGCCGTCCCCCCAACGGCGCGAACGAGTACTTCGCGCGCGGCGAGCCCGACATGGCGCCGGAGGGCCGGTATCACGAACGCGGCATCGTCGGCGCGCACGGGTTCATGGCCGAGTACTTCACCAGTCCGGCGGAGTTCCTCGTCGCGATCCCGCCCGCGCTCGCCGAGTGGGGGTTCCTCGTCGAGCCGATCTCGATCGCGGAGAAGGCGATCGAGCACGCGTTCGCCAGCCGGTCGGCGTTCCACTGGGAGCCCGAGTCCGCGCTGGTCTTGGGCAACGGCTCCCTCGGGCTGCTCACGGTGGCGGCGCTCGACGCCGACTTCGACCGGATCCACTGCCTCGGTCGCCGGGAGCGCCCGGACCCGACGATCGACATCATCGAGTCGCTGGGCGCGACGTACGTCAACTCCAACGAGACGCCCGTGCCGTCGGTGCCGGAGGCGTACGAGCCGATGGACTTCGTCTTCGAGGCGACGGGCCACGCGCCGCACGCCTTCGAGACGATCGAGGCGCTCGCTCCCAACGGGGTGGGCGCGCTGCTCGGCGTGCCGGGCGACTGGGAGTTCGAGATCGACGGCGGCCGGCTCCACCGCGAGTTCGTCCTCCACAACAAGGCGCTCGTCGGGAGCGTCAACTCCGGCTACGAGCACTTCGAGGCCGCCGTCGACTCCCTGTCGCGGTTCTCGGCGGGGTTCCTCGACGATCTGGTCACCGGCGTCTACGGGCTCGACGAGTTCGAGGCCGCGTTCGCGGATGACGACACGACTATTAAAACGGCGGTCGAATTCGGCTCATATGAAGAACGTTGACGACCTGATAGACAGCGCGGCCGAGCTCGCGGACCACGGTCTCTCGAAGGGAGAGATCGCCGACGAGCTGAACGTCTCCCGTGAGACCGCGAGCTGGCTCGTCGAGCGCGGCGGGGGGGGCAACGCCGCGGCCGAGACCGCGGCCGCCGAGACGACGACCGACATCCACGTCGACTGGTCGGCGCTGGGCCGCGACTCGACGCGGCTCGGCTACGCCGCGAGCGCGATGGCCGACCTCCTCGCGAAGCAGGGCGAGGAGGTCGACCTGACGGTGGGGATCGAGAAGGCCGGGGCTCCGCTCGCGACCGCGGTCGCGAGCCGGCTCGACACCGACCTCGGCACGTACGCGCCCGCGAAACACCAGTGGGACGAGGGCGACATCGACGAGCAGGGCGGCGGGTTCTCGCGGAACTTCGCCGGGATCCGCGACCGCGACTGCTACGTCGTGGACGACATCATCACCTCGGGGACGACGATGCGGGAGTCGATCAACGCGATCCGGGAGCAGGGCGGCGAACCCGTCGCCTGCGTCGTGCTCGTCGACAAGAAGGGGTACGACGAGATCGACGGCGTCCCGGTGTACTCGCTCGTGGACGTCGTTCGCGTCGACCGCGACGAGTAAGCGCTCCCGACGAGGAGCGGTCGCAGGCGTCGCCCTGCGTGGATCTCTCGTTCCCGTGCGGAACCCATTTGCCGCGGCGGCGCGTATCGAAGCCCATGACGTTCCAGCCCGAGTCAGAGGCCGACCCCGACGAGATCGAAGCGCGCGTTCACGAGACCATCGCCGAGAACGACGTGGTCCTGTTCATGAAGGGGAACCGGCTGATGCCCCAGTGCGGCTACTCAAAGCGCGCCGTCGAGCTCATCGGCCAGCACGTCGAGGAGTTCGAGACCGTCGACGTGCTCCCCGCCCTGCCGCACTACCGAGAGGCGCTGGAGGCCGAGAGCGGCTGGGAGACAATCCCGCAGACCTTCGTCGACGGCGAGTTCGTCGGCGGGAGCGACGTGCTGGCAGAGCTGGAGGAGCGCGGCGAGCTGGCCGGCGAGCTCGGCGCCGAGTAGGACGCGAGCCCACCCGCTCGCGACGACGCCCGATCTTGGGAGTCGAAGGGCAGTCCATATAAACCTACGGTGCCTAGTTAGGGTAGACGCAGCCGCTGCCGCCGTGCCGACCGTCTCGACCCATCTCACCCAACCAACAATGACAGGCCGCGTGTTCAGACTTCATTCGACGCTCGAACTGCCACTCGAAGACGTGGAGACGTACTTCGAAGAAGACCCCGACCTCCCGCCGGAGATCGACGACATCGACATCACGCGTCGAAACAACACCCTCATTATCAAGGCCCTGTCCGACGACGAGAGCATCAGCAAGTACACGCCGACCGCCCAGCTGAAGGCGTCCGTCACGGAGACGCGCGTCTGGGAAGAGGAGCCGCCCCGCGCCGGCGGCCCCCAGTGGATGGACGACGAGGAGGAGGAGATCCCCTCCGAGCTCGTGGAGTTCGCCTGCTTCAAGGGCGATCGCGAGACCGTTCTCCAGAACTCCGCGCTCCAGTACCCCATGTTCCTCGTGCTCCGCGAGCTGGCGCAGCTCTCGGAGAAGGGGACGCTGACCGCGATCACGGAGGAGGAGGACGAGCTCGAAGCGACGCGGATCGTCGAGGGTGAGCCGCGTCCCGCGAGCATCGAGGTCGTCGAGAGCCCGCAGGGCGCCGGCGACGGCGACGGCGGCGTCAACTGGCGCGACAACGAGTTCATCTCGGACTGAGACCGCCTCGGCCCGGGCGCGGAGACCGTTCTCACGCACGCCACACGCGGCGAGCGACCGCGCCGCGGACCGCCGACGCTTTAGGCGCTCCGGACGTCTGCCCGCCAATGACCGACGACTGGGTGAGCCTCTTCTCGGGCGGGAAGGACTCCTCGTGGGCGCTGTACCGCGCGCTGGAGGAGGGCCTCGACGTCTCGCGGCTCCTGACCGTCCACCCGGCGGGCGACTCGTACATGTACCACACGCCGGCGACGGAGCTCGCCGAACTCGCGGCCGAGAGCGTCGGGATCGACCTCGTCGAGGTCTCGCCGGACGACTTCGGCGCGGACGACGTCGACGACGCGGGCGCGCAGGGCGACGCCGAGCTGGAGCCGATGGAGGCGGCGCTCCGGGAGGTCGCCGCCGACGACGACGTCGACCTCGCCGGGGTCACCGCCGGCGCGGTCGAGAGCGAGTACCAGACCAGCCGCATTCAGGGGATGTGCGACCGCCTCGGGATCGACCTGTTCGCGCCGCTGTGGGGCGAGGACCCGGTCGCGCTCGCGGAGGCGATGTTCGACGCCGGCTTCGAGATCCGGATCGTGCAGGTCGCCGCCTACGGGCTCGACGAGTCGTGGCTGGGGCGACGCTTCGACGCCGACGCGCTCGCGGAACTGATCGACCTGCGCGAGGAGTACGGCGTCCACGCGCTCGGCGAGGGCGGCGAGTTCGAGACGTACGTCGTCGACGGCCCGCACATGGACCGCCGGATCGAGTTCGAGTACGACGCGGTGTGGGAGGGCGACCGCGGCCACGTCGAGGTCCGGGACACGCGGCTGGAGTGAGCTGGCGACGCTACCAGAAAAGCCTCCGAAAGCGCGCTACGGCCAGCTGCCGGCCTGGTCGTAGGCGTCCACGATGCGGCCGATGGCGACGACGTAGGCCGCGGTGCGGAGGTCGCGGACGTCGCGTCCCTCGTAGGCCTCGACGATGCCGTCGAACGCCTCCGTGATCACGCGTTCGAGCTCCTCGTTAACCCGCGACTCCGTCCAGCTGAACCGCTGTCGATTCTGCACCCACTCGAAGTACGAGACGGTGACGCCGCCCGCGTTGGCGAAGATGTCGGGGACGACGTAGACGTCCTTCTCGGCGAGGACGTCGTCGGCGTCGGGAGTGAGCGGCCCGTTCGCGGCTTCGACGATCACGTCGGCCGCGACGTCGGTCGCGAGGTCGCCGTCGATCGCGTTCTCCAGCGCCGCGGGCACGAGCAGGTCGACGTCGAGCGTCAACAGCTCCTCGTTCGTGATCGGTTCGGCGTCGCCGTAGCCGGAGACGGCGCCGGTCTCGCTCTTGTAATCCTTCACCGCCCGCGGGTCGAACCCGTCGGGGTCGTGGATACCCCCGGAGGAGTCCGAGACCGCCACCACGTCGGCACCGAGGTCGTCGATGAGGGCGGCCGCGACGGAGCCGGCGTTGCCGTACCCCTGTACCGCGACCGTCGCGCCCGCGAGGTCGCGGTCGAGCCAGTTTAACGTCTCGCGCGCGGCGAGCGCGACGGAGCGACCGGTCGCCTCGACGCGCCCCTCGCTGCCGCCCGAATCGATCGCCTTCCCGGTGATGACGCCGGGCGCGGTCGTGTTCTCAAGCGTCTCGTAGGTGTCTTTGATCCAGTTCATCTCCCGCTGGCCGGTGTTGACGTCCGGCGCCGGGATGTCGCGGTCCTCGCCGATGATCGGGCGGAGCTCGGTCGCGAAGGCGCGCGTCAGCCGCTCTAACTCGCTCTCCGAGTACTCTCCGGGGTCGATCGCGATCCCGCCCTTCCCGCCGCCGTAGGGCACGTCGACGACGGCGCACTTATACGCCATCCAGCCCGACAGCGCCTTCACCTCGTCGCGGGTGACGCCCGGGTGATAGCGGATCCCCCCCTTGTACGGGCCGCGATCGCCGTTGAACTGCGAGCGGTACGCGCGGACCGTCTCCAGCGATCCGTCGTCGCGTTCGAACGTCAGATTCGTCTCCAGCAGTCGCTCCGGGTTCTTCAGCCGAGTGAGAATTCCCGGCGGCGCGTCGAGGTGCGCCGCGGCGTCGTCAACCTGTTCCTGCAGACTTTCGAACGGATTCGCCTGATCGCCCATGTGAACTCGTCTCCGGGGACCGGGGTTAATTGTGACGGACGATCAGCGGGATGCGGGATCGCGGTTGGGGGGCGCGGCGAACGGCTCCGCTTCCGCTCGCCGCGGTCCCTATCGCGGGTCGAGCCCGGCGGCCGCCGCTCGCTCGACGATCCGCTCCGCCCGCGCGATCAGCGGGGCGTCGATCATCTCGCCGTCGACGCTGAAGACGCCGCGGTCGTCCCGGTCGGCCTCGTCGCAGGCGTCGAGGACCCGCGCCGCCCACTCGACCTCGTCGGGGTCGGGCGTGAACGCCTCGTTGATAGGCTCGACCTGCGACGGGTGGATTGCGAGCTTCCCGTCGTAGCCGAGCGTGCGCGCGAACGCCGTCTCCTCGCGGAGCCCCGCGGTGTCGGAGAAGTCAGTGTACACCGTATCGAGCGCGTCGACGTCGGCGGCGCCGGCCGCGAGGACCGCGTGCTCGCGGGCGTACAGCACCTCGGTTCCCTCGTCGGTGCGCGTCGCGCCCAGGTCCGCCGCGAGGTCTTCGGCGCCGAAGACCAACGCGTCGGTCGGTTCCGCGTCGGCGATCGCCTCGGCGGCGAGCACGCCCCCCGCCGTCTCGACGAGCGCGAACACGGCGGGGTCGAGCCCGCGGTCGGTACACAGCGCGGCCGCACGGTCGACGCGGTCGGCGCCCTCGACCTTCGGGAGCATGACCGCGTCGAGTCGCGGCGAGCGCTCGGCGTCGTCGGTGCCGGGCTGGACGTCACCGGTCGCCGCGCTCGCTCCGACGAGCGCGTCGAGGTCGGCGGCGGGGTCCGTCGCCGTGAGCCGGACGCAGACCTCCGTATCGGGGTCGAAGTCGGGATCGGCGAGCAGGCCGCGGACGGCGGCTCGGGCCTCGTCCTTCCGGCCGGGGGCGACGGCGTCCTCGAGGTCGAAGCAGACCACGTCAGCGCCCGTCGCCGGCGCCTTCCGCATGAGTTCCGGGCGATCGCCGGGGGAGAACAGGAGGCTTCGTCGGGCCATGTCGGGCACTCCTCGCGGCCGAACATAAAGAGCCGGGCCGTCCGAATCCGAGACCCGCCCGGCGCCCGGAGCGGTACCGATTTGCCGCGGCGGGTCGACGGTCGGTCCATGACGGGACGCTACTACGAGGAGTTCGAGGTCGGGGAGACGATCGAACACGCGCGGCGGCGGACGGTGAGCGAGGCCGACAACCAGCGCTTCTGCGACATGACGATGAACCAGCAACCGCTCCACCTCGACGCCGATTTCGCCGAGGGGACGCAGTTCGGCGAACGGCTCGTCAACGGGCTGTACACCCTGTCGCTCGCGGTCGGCGTGTCGATCCCGGAGACGACCGACGGCACCATCGTCGCGAACCTCTCGTACGACGACGTCGAGCACCCGAACCCGGTGTTCCACGGCGACACGATCCGCGCGCGGTCGACGGTCACGGACAAGCGGGAGACCAGCGACGGCGAGCGCGGCGTCGTCACGATGCACGTCGAGGCGTTCAAGCTGGTCGAGGACGGCGACGACGTCCTCGTCTGCGAGTTCGACCGGACCGCGCTCTCGAGGAAGCGGCCGGACGGGAACGGGAGCTGACCCCTGTCACGAGCCGGACCCGACTACCCGTCGTCGCTCGCGTCGGCGTCGTCTTCCGCCAGCAACAGCCCGAGGTACGACGTGCGGACCTGCTCCGCGCCGTCGAGTCCGAGCCGGTCGAGGGCGTCGAGCGCGTCGTCCCTGACGGCCTCGATCGCTCCCTCCTCGGCGACCGCGCGCTCGATCTCGACGAACTCGCCGAGCCCGTCGACCGCGTCGAGCGTCACCGTGAATCCGTCGTACGCCCAGAACTCGCGGCGCTTCTCGACGGTCGCCGCCGGTTCGAACCCCAGTCCGGAGAGGATGCCGGCCGCGGCCTCCGGGTCGGCCACCTCGGTCTCGTGTTCCGCGCGGGTCTTCGACCCCTCGTCGAGCAGCGGCCCCTTGTACGTGATCTTGGTCGTCTCGGGCGCTGTCGGTGGGGCGTTCGACCCGGGGTCCGGACCCTCCGCCTCGTCCGCCGCGTCGGCCGGGGAGATTCCACTCGGAAGCGGCGTCTCGCGGCGGACCCGAAGCGCCTCGTCCGTCTCGGCGAAGTCGCGGTGCGGCGCGTCGTAGTAGGCGTCCCGCTGGCGACGCGCGTCGACGCGCTCGGCGCCCGCCTCGCGCAGGCGCTCGCGGACCGCGTCGACGTCGGCCGGCACCTTGATCTCGACCTCGAACATACCCGGATTCCGCCGGGCGCGTTCTTAAGCGCCGCGGGACGCTAACTCCGGCGCGACGCGGTCGCCGCCGCGTCGAACCGTGCGCCTTAAGGGTGTAACAGGTGACGTTCAGGGTATGAGCGATCAGGAGCAAGCGGACGCGGCCGAGGACGCCGACGAGGCCGAGACCGAAGCCGAGACCGAGAGCGCCGGACTCGCGGACGGCGACTTCGTGCGGGTCGCGTACACGATCCGAACGGCCGACGACGGCCGGGTCATCGACACCACCGACGAGGAGACGGCCGAGGAGGCCGAGATCGACACCGAGGAACACGAGTTCGAACCGCGCGTCATCGCGCTCGGCGCCGGTCACGTGTTCCCGGCGGTCGACGAGGCCTTCGTCGGCGCCGAGGTCGGCGACGAGGGCGTCGTCGACGTCCCCGCCGAGGACGCCTTCGGCGCGTACGACCCCGACGAGGTCGAGACCGTCAAGGCCGACAAGATCCCCGAGGACAGCCGGTACCCCGGCGCGCAGGTCCAGATCGACAACCAGCAGGGCTACCTCGAGACGATCATCGGCGGCCGCGCCCGCGTCGACTTCAACCACCCGCTGGCCGGCGAGGACCTCGAGTACGAGTACGAGATCCTCGAGCTCATCGACGACCGCGAGCAGCAGGCCGCCGGCATGCTCGGGATGTACCTCCAGGACGCGCCCGAGGTCCGTATCGAGACCGTCACCGAGGAGGAGGAGACGGTCACCGAGGACGACGAGGGCGAGGAGGTCGTCGAGACCGATGAGGTCGAGAAAGACGTCCTCTACGTGACGGCCACGCAGGCGATGCAGATGAACCAGCAGTGGATGTTCCAGAAACAGCAGATCGCGCAGGACCTCATGGGCCGGCTCGACCTCGACCGCGTCGTGGTCGAGGAGGTCATCGAGGGCGGCGGCATGGGCGGGCTCGGCGGCATGATGGGCGGCATGGGCGGCGCCGGCGCCGGCGACATCGAGGACGCGCTCGAGGACGTCGACGTCGACGCCGACGAGATCGTCGACGAGCTCGACGAGGAGTAACCCCCTTCGCGGCGTCTCGGCCGGACGACGAACCGATCCTTTTTGACCGACGGTCGTCCCACCCAGAGACATGGAAACCGACCGGCCGACGGAGAGAGACGCGGAGGGCGGCTGACCGATGGAGATCGAACGGGCGCGGGACGACCTCGTGGTCGCCGCGAGCGCCGGCGCGACGACGGTCGCGGTCGCGGTGCTGTCCGGGGTCGCCGGCGTCGTCGAGGTGGGGACCCTGCCGACGCTCGCACCGATCGCGGTGTACGCCGCCTATCTCTTCTCGCGGAAGGGCGGCCCGTACGGACCGCTCGACGAGCCCCGGAACTGGGCGGTCGCGGCGGCGCTCGTCGGCGTAGTCGTGGCCGTCGCGGCCGCGGTGCTGTAATCGAACCGGATCGAGAAACGCCCGATTCAGGCGATGTCCCGGCTCGTGTCGACGGAGACCGAATCGGTGAGCTTCAGCTTGAGCGGCTCCTCCAGCGCCGCGCCGCCGCGGAACTTCGGGACGACGAGTCGGTTCACGATCTCCGTTCCGGTCACCGCGGTCCGGAGGTCGAAGACGACGTCCGCGATCTGCTCGGTGACGACTCGGTTTCGGTCGGCCGCTCCCCCTTTGAGCGCGTGAAGCACCGCGAGCCCGTCGGCGTCGTCGACGCGCCGACGGAGATCGCCGAGGAACGCGCCGTACTCCGCGCCGTCGTCGGACTCCAACGGGCCGACGGAGTCGACGACGATCGTCCCTCGCTCCGACAGCTCCGCGGCCGCGTCCAGCGCGGTCGCGAACGGGTCGTCCCCCGTCGCGTCCTCGACCACCGTCTCGTCCGCCTCGTCGTCGAGCGTGAGGCTCGCCCCCACCGCGTCGGCGGAGCGCACCGTCGTTACGTACCGGCACTCCCGGACCCGCGCGAGTCGGTCCAGGATGAGCTCGGACTGACTGGCGGGGTCGGCCTCCAGCGCGACGACGCTGCCGCTCGGAATGCCGCCGCCGAACTCCCTGTCCAGCACCGAAATTCCGGTCGGGAGCGCCTCCATACGATCGCTGTCGTCTCCGGGGGTTTGGCTCTGTCGGTGACCGCCAAACCGCGATCGGGACGCGGAATCGACGGTCAGGCGATCCGCCATCGCCCCGCTCCGTACCCCCCCGCGAGTCGCCGCGCGAGGTCGTCGTACGCCGATCGAACGGCCGAGTCCGAGAGCGGCGCCGGCGCCCGAGCGGGGATCCGCCCCACCACCGGGCAGCCGAGCAGATCGGCGACCGGATCCGGGACGGACGACGCGCGGACGGCGACGACGCCAAGCGGCGGGCAGTCCAGCCGCCGCGCGATCGCGGCCGTCTTGGCGGCGTCGCGCAGGGCCGCTCGCCGGAGGGGCGTCACCAGGAGCGACCGATCGGCCGCGCGGAGCGGGGCCGCCGCGTCCGGCGACGCGCCCGCCGGACAGTCGAGGAGCGCCGCGGCGTCGTCGGGGAGCGCCTCGCCGAGCGATCCGAACGTCGGACCGGGATCGACGGGGTCGGGGTCGTCGGGGGCGGCGAGCACCGTCGGCGACCGACGGTCGAGCGGGATCGAACCGCCGCCGAGGACCGCGTCGACGACGGTGGGGCGGTCCCGAGCGTCGGTCTCAGCGGTCCCGTCCGCGGTCTCCGACGCCAACCGCGCGAGGTTCGGGAGGTCCCAGTCGGCGTCGGCCGCGACCGCTCGCGCGCCCCGCCGCGACAGCGCCCGCGCGAGCCCGAGGGTCGTGGTCGTCTTCCCGCTCCCGCCCTTGCCGCCGGCGACTGCGATCACGCGCCGGGTTGCGTCGCTATCGGTGATAAAAGTCGACAGGAGAGCGACCGCGGAACCGCCCGTCAGTCCTGACAGCAGCCGCCGGCCTCGCCGCCGAAGTCGACCGCGAGGGGTTCCGAGATGGCCTCGTTGACCGTCTCGAGGGTGTCGGTCAGCTCGTCTTGCGCGTCGAGGAACTCCCGCATGGTGGGCATCGAGTGGAGCTCGTCCTGCGCCGCCTGCACCTTCTGGAGCCCGGAGTTCGTCGCCTGTCCGGTCTCGCGGGCCTGCATGAACTCGGCGCGCAGCTGTTCGAACTCGTCGATCTTCGCCTGGACCTCCTCGTCGCGCTGTACCGCCTCGCGCGCCTCCTCGAAGCGCTCGTACTCGGTGGTTCGGGCGATCCGCTCGCCGAGCTCGCGACCGAGGTCCTCGATGGAGGCCTGTTCGACGCTCATGACCGATCGTTGGCGCGGAGCGGCTTCAACCTGCCGGAGCCGGGGGTCCCGCCCTCCGATCCGTCGGGGACCGCGTCCGCGTTGGCCGCGCCCTCACGCGGCTCGCGCCTCGACGAAGGCGACGACGTCCGCCAGCTCCTCCTGCCCGATCCCGTGGCCGCCCGGGTAGTTGCCCCGGGTGACGTCGGCGCGGATCGCCTCGAGGCGGTCGGCGGCGGCGGCCGAGCGCGACGCCGGGATCACGCGGTCGCCGGCCCCGGCGCCGACGAGGACCGGCTTCCCCTCGATCCCGTCGGGCGCGAGGTCCGAGTGCGCGTCCGCGAGGTAGCCGTGGAGCGCGACGACCCACGCGTACCGGTCCGGCTCCTCTACGAGGAGCGAGAGGCTCGTGATCGCGCCCTGACTGAAGCCGAGCAGCCCCATCCGGTCGGGGTCGATGGCGTACGCCTCGGCGGCGGCGTCGACGCTCTCGGCGACGAGATCGAGGCTGCGGCGGAAGTCCGCGGCGTCCGGCTGGCTCGATTCGAGGCCGCCGGCCGAGAGGTCGAGCTCGTACCAGGTGTACCCGCCCTGCAGCGGGTGCGGCGCTCGGAGGCTGACCACGTGGAGGCCGTCCGGCAGGTGGCGCGCGACGGGTAGCAGGTCCTCCTCGTCGGCGCCGCGGCCGTGGAGAACGAAGACGGCGGGCGCGTTCTCCGGGCCGTCGTCCGGCGCGACGTGGACGTGTTCCAGCGGAATGTCGCTCATGGCTCTCCGGTTCGTCGGCTCGGCGGTTGTATCCGTCGGCCGCGGCAGACGGTCCGTCGCCGGCCGCGGCAGTCGCGATAGCCGCGATGGCCGCGGCGGTCGCGATGACCGCGATGGCCGGGGTGATTGCGGTGGTCGCGATGACTACGATAACCGCGACGGCCGACCCGTGTCGGGGTTCGGTCTCGCTTGATCCCGAACGATCACGAGAATACCCTCCGAGCGCGCCGTTTAACCGTCCCCCCGCGTAATCCGGGTGCATGAGCGGCTCCACGGAGGGTGACCTCACGAAGACTGGGATGGCCCTGAAACACGACCGCGAGTGGGACTACGAGCTCGACCGGATCGTCGAGGCCATCGAGGAGCGCGACGCCTCCAAGGTCGGCCTCCAGTTCCCGGAGGGACTCAAGCGCCGCGGCCCGAAGGTCGCCGACGACCTGCGGGAGGCGGCGCCCGACGACGTCACCTTCATGCTGTCCGGCCAGCCCTGCTACGGCGCCTGCGACCTCGACACGTACCTGATGCGCCGGACGGACGTGTTCGTCCACTTCGGCCACACGCCCATGAAGGAGTCCGACAGCATCGTCTACGTCCCCCTCTTCTCGAACGTCGACCCGTTCCCGATCATGGAGGACGCGCTGGCGGAGGAGCTCGACGACCCCGAGGAGAACCCCGACGTCGGCCTCGTCACCACCGCCCAGCACATGAACCGGTTCGAGGAGATGACCGACTGGTTGGAGGAGCGCGGCTACGAGGTTCACACCCGCCGGGGCGACGACCGGCTCACGAAGGAGGGACAGGTGCTCGGCTGCAACTACGCCTCCGCGGACATCCCCGCCGACCAGGTGCTGTACGTCGGCGGCGGAAAGTTCCACCCCGTCGGCCTCGCGATGGAGCACCCGGAGAAGCGCGTCGTCATCGCCGACCCGGTCAACAACGCCGTCTCGGTCGCCGAACACGACCAGTTCCTCAAACAGCGCTACGCCTCGGTCCACAAGGCGATGGGCGCCGAGAAGTGGGGCGTCATCTTCTGTACGAAAATCGGCCAGGGCCGGTGGGAGACCGCCCAGGAGATCGTCGAGAACAACGAGAACGCGTACCTGATCACGATGGACGAGGTGACACCGGACCGCCTCCGCAACTTCGACATGGACGCGTTCGTCAACACGGGCTGTCCCCGCATCACGACCGACGACGGCCCGCGGTTCCACAAGCCGATGTTGACGCCGGGCGAGTACGAGGCCGCCATCGGCGAGAAACCCCTCGACTCGATCGAGTTCGACACGTTCCACGACACCTGGTAAGCCCGCGGCGGCCCTCCCGGTAGTTATACGTCGAGCGCGGCAACAGTAGACGAACACCAAATGGGTGCGCCCGGCGACGGCATCGCGATCGTTCTCGTTACGAAGACGCCGGAGCGAGCGGCGGCGATAGCGACGTCGCTGGAACGCGCGGACGATCGGCTCGTCGCCGAGCCGACAGCGGACACCGACGCGGCGCTGCGTGTCCTCCGGGACACGCCCGTGGACTGCCTGGTGACCGCGGGCGGACTCACCGACCCGACCGGGGTCCCGTTCGTCGAAACCGTCCGCGACCGACACCCGGAGCTCCCGATCGTGTTCTGCCCCGACGAGGCGCTCGACGCGGCGGCCGTCGGCGACGCGTTCGAGGCCGGCGCCACCGACGTCGCGCGGTCGTGCGGCGAGTCGGACCGGACGCCCGTTCTCGTCCGCCGCATCTCGAACGCCGTCGCGTCCGCTCGCGCGGTCGCCGAGGCCGAGCGACAGCGGCGGCGCCTCGAAGCGTTCACGAGCGGCGTGTCTCACGACCTGCGGAACCCGCTCACCGTCGCACAGGGACGGATCGAGTTAGCGCGCAGGGAGGGAGACGTCGGACACGTCGACGACGCGGCGGCCGCGATCGATCGAACGTTCGAGCTGATAGACGACCTGTTGACCCTCGCGAAACAGGGCGAGCGACCGCGGGAACTCGACTCGGTCGAACTCTCGGACCTCGCCGAGCGGTGTTGGGCGAACGTCGCCACCGGCGACGCGACGCTCGTCGTCGACGGCGACCGACGGCTGCTGGCGCATCCGAGCCGACTGAAACAGCTGTTGGAGAACCTGTTCCGAAACGCGGTCGACCACGGGGGCGACGACGTGACCGTCTTCGTCGGAGACGTCTCGCCGATGTACACGACGACGCGCGCCGAGACCGACCTGCCGACGGGGTTCTTCGTCGAGGACGACGGGCGGGGAATCTCCCAGGACGAGTGCGAGGACGTGTTCGACGTGGGATACACGACCGCGGAAGGCGGCACCGGGTTCGGTCTCAACATCGTCAGGGAGGTGGCTAACGCGCACGGGTGGGAGGTCTCCGTGTCCGAGGGCACGCGAGGCGGGGCTCGGTTCGAGATCACGGGCGTCGAGAGCGGCGGTTGACCGCCGAGCGGTCAGTTCGGCCCCGCGGCGCTCTCGACGTGCTCGACCGCCTCGGTCGGGGTGTCGACGTCCTCCACGCCGGCGACCTCGTGCGTGTCGAGCCCGGCGACGGCGCGGCCGTGCGCGAGCGCCAGTCCGATCTCCGAGAGCGTGCCGTGCGAGCCGTCGATCGCGATCGCGGCGTCGCCGTTGAGCACCACGAGCGCGTTGCGGGCGTGACCCAGCCCCGTCGCCATCGGGACCGTGACGTGCGGGTTCGCGTCCGCGCGGCGGGCGGTCGGCAGGATCCCGATCGTCTCCCCTCCCGCGTTCGCGGCGCCGCGACACACCGCCGCCATCACCCCGCCGAGCCCACCGCAGACGACCGTGTGGTCGCGCTCCGCGAGCCGTTCCCCCACCGCTTCGGCGACCGCCGCCGTCTCGGGCGAGACGGAACTCCCGCCGATGACGCTGACGCGCATACCCCGGGACGGGCGGCGGACGCGTATAAAAGAGCCGGCGGTCGCGTCGCGGCGTTGGTGAAACCCTTTTAAGGGCTGAGCGACTCCGGACTGTATGACGTACGATACCGTCGTGTTCGACAACGACGGTGTCCTCGTGGGCCGCACGCGCTTCGACGTGCTCCGGGATGCGACCCGGAACGCGTTCGAAGAGTGCGGCGTCGAGGAGCCCGATCCGGACGACGTAGAGCGCATGACCATCGGTGCGACCCCCGGAAGCGTGGGGACCGTCTGTCAGACGTACGACCTCGATCCCGGGTCGTTCTGGCGGACTCGCGACGACGTGGTCTCGAAGGCCCAACAGCAGGAGGCCCGCGCGGGGCGGAAGACCCCGTACGACGACCTCAACGAGCTGCAGAGCCTCGACGTGGAGATGGGAATCGTCTCCTCGAACCAGCAGGCGACGGTCGACTTCCTCGTCGACCACTTCGACGGCTTCGAGCGGTTCGGCGCCGCGTACGGCCGCGAGCCCACGATCCACTCGCTCCAGCTCCGCAAGCCGAACCCCCACTACATCGAGCAGGCGCTCGGCGACCTCGATGCGGGCAACGCCCTGTTCGTCGGCGACAACGAGTCCGACGTGCGCGCGGCCGAGAACGCGGGCATCGACTCCGCGTTCATCCGCCGCCCGCACCGCCGCGACTGGGAGCTGAACGTGTGGCCGACCTGGGAGATCGACCGGCTCTCCGACCTGCACGACATCATCGGGTAGGATCGCCGGCGGCGGGGGACCGCCGCGGCCGCCCGTCGGTAGCCGCCGCGGCCGCCGCGGCCGTCGTCTCTCTCAAGGTTTAACTCCGATGGGAAGCTACGCGGCCACAGTGACGAACCCCCCGCCGTGGTCCGACATCTTCGGCCACGAGGAGCCGTATCCGGAGCAGGCCGACGGGATCGACGCCGCCGTCGACGCCGCCGAGGACGGCGGCTTCCTCTCGTTAGAGGGCGCGTGCGGGACCGGCAAGACGATGCTCGCGCTCACCGCCGGGCTCGACCGGGTCCGCGACCCCGACTCCGACTTCGAGCGCGTCTTCGTCCTCACGAGCGTCAAACAGCAGCTCCGCCAGTTCGAGACGGATCTGGGGACGATCAACGCGAACCTCCCGGACGAGTACGACCCGGTCTCCGGACTGACGCTGGTCGGCAAGGCCGACGTCTGCCCGTACGCCCGCGAGAACCGCGGCGGGGTCGACCGCGAGAACGTGTACGAACGCTGCGAGGGGCTCCGCGAGCGCACCCGGAACCTCGTCGGCGACGGCGGCGCGACCACGACGTCGAACCTCGTGAGCGAGGCGCGGAGCCAGCAGGTCGGGCTGATGGACTCGGGGAGCGACACCGGATCGCACGGTGACGATTCCGCCGCCGCCGACTACCTCAGCGTCGACGGCGAACCCACCCCGTACCGCCCGGACACCGAGGAGTACGAGGGGACCGAGTTCTGCCCCTTTTACGCCGGGTTCCTCGACGACCTCCCGGAGGACGGTGACCCCGCGGAAGCGGTCCCGTTCGACGTGACCGACATCGGTCACGTCGACAGCGACGAACTGGTCCGGCTCGCCGCGGGTCACGGCTCCTGTCCCCACTCGATCATGGGGGCGCTCGTCCCCGAGGTCGAGGTCGTGATAGGGAACTACTACCACGCGTTCGACCCGGTGACGACCGGGACGTTCACGGGCGCACTGCTCGACGACGCGACGTTCGTCGTCTGCGACGAGGCGCACATGCTCGAACCGCGCGTCCGCGACCTCGTGAGCGACGCCGTCGCCGACGCCAGCCTCCGCGACGCCGAGAACGAGCTCACCCGCGTGGTCCAGCCGCTCTCCTTCGAGACGGCCGGCGCCGAGTCGGACGACGCGGAGCTCGTGCGCGGCGAGCTGGCCGACGCGGACGTGACCGTCGAGGAGATCGAGTCCGTCCGCGAGTTCTACGCCGACCTCCGCGGCGAGCTCGACCGACGGGTCACGGAGCGACTCGACCGCGAGCGCCCCGACTGGCGGGCGTCGATGCGCGAGCTCGACGACGACGAGATCGCGCTCCGCGACCCCGAGGAGCCGGCGAGAGACGAGATCACGGCGTGGGCGGAACGCGAGGGGTACGGCGACCGCGTCTGGGCGCGCGCTCACCAGGTCGGTGCGGTCGTCAAGCGCGTCCTCGACTCGCTGGAGGAGGAGGACAAAAAGCGGGCGGCGCCCGGCGTCGGGCGCACCCTCAACGCCTGGTATCGCGAGGGCCACGAGGAGTTCTTCCGGGCGATCGATCTGGAACGGACGTGGGACGAGACCGCGCCGCCGGACTCGTGGCGGCGCGCCTACAACGCGAGCCTCGCGCTGTACAACTGCCTGCCGAGCGAGCCGATCGGCGACCGGCTCGCCGAGTTCGGCGGCGGCGTCCTCATGAGCGCGACGCTGGAGCCGATGGACGTGTTCCGCGAGGTGACCGGGCTCGATCACCTCGAATCGCAGGGCCGACCGGTCGTCGAGCGGACGTACGGGCTCTCGTTCTCCGAGGCGAATCGCGCGAGCCTCGCCGTCGACGCGCCGAAGTTCACCCACCAGAACCGCGGCGCGCCCGGCGAGTCGAACGACACCCGGCTCGCGCACCTGGACGCGACGGCGGCGGTGGCGGCCCGCGAGGGGAACGTGCTCGTCGGCACGCCGAGCTACGCGGAGGCGACGTGGATGGCCGAGTCGCTCTCGGAGCGGCTGGACAAACCGGTGCTCCTCGACGAGTCCTCCGGCGACCGCGCCACGGAGTCGCTGAAAGACGACTTCTTCGCGGGCGAGGGGAAGGTGCTCGTGACGAGCCTCCGCGGCACGCTCACCGAGGGCGTCGACTACCGCGGGGACCGCCTGTCGGCCGCCGTGGTCTGCGGGGTCCCGATCATCAACACGTCCCGGCCGCGGACCAGAGCCGTGATCACCGCCTACGACCGCCGCTTCGAGTCCGGGTTCGAGACGGCGCTCACGGTGCCGGCCGTGCGGAAGGCCCGACAGGCGGTCGGGCGGGTCATCCGCGGGCCGGACGAGCGCGGGGTGCGCGTCCTGCTCGACGCCCGGTACGCCCGCGAGTCGTGGAACAGCGTGCGGGAGTACCTCCCGGAACACGAGCGGGAGGAGTACCAGCCCGTGAGCCCGGACATGCTCGGCCTCGCGCTCGATCGGTTCGAGCGGCGAGCCGACGGCGGCGACTGACTCAAACGGCCGCGGCGAGCTGCGGTGATGTGCGGGGTTGCGGCCCTGAAACGGTCAAATAACAATTGCTTAAACCACGGTACGATGCGTTTAACTAGGTCACGACAGCCCATGGCGGGTCCTATGAGTTCCGCAACGCAAAAGCCGAAGTACCACGTCGTCTGCCGGGAGTGTTCGGTCGAGCGCCTGTACGAGGACGGCGACGAGGCCACCGACCTCGAGCGGAAGCACACCAAAGAGACCGGTCACCGGATCGTCGTCGGGCGGGTCAAGTAGCTCACACGACGTTCGCGTCGATGTCGCGCGGGAAGTGCGTCAGCGTCTCGGTGCCAGACTCGGTTATCGCGACGGTGTCCGAGTGGCGGTAGCCGTACTCGTCGGTGTAGAGTCCGGGCTCTATCGTGTACACCTGTCCGGGGGCCATCACGGCGTCGTCGCCGTCGTAGCGCTCGCCCCAGCCGCGGTCGATGTACGGCGGCTCGTGGGCGCCGAGCCCGATGTTGTGACCGACGTGATGTCGCGCGAGGTCGGTCACGCCCTGCTCCTCGAAGTACTCCCAGACGACCTCGTCCACCTCGGCCACCGGAACGCTCGGCCCGAGCGCGTCGATCGCGAGGGTCTGCGCCTCCAGCATGAGCTCGAAGTAGTGCTCCTGCTCGTCGGAGTAGTCGCCGACGAACATCGTCCGCTCCAGCTCGGAGCGGTAGCCGTCGACGTTCGCGGTCGCGCCCGTGACGAGGACGTCGCCCTCGGCGAGCCGCTCGTTCGGGGTGTGGCCGTGGGGCAGCGCGGTCTCGCGACCCGAGATGTAGCCGGCGTGGACGGGACCGCCGCCGCGCACCCGGACGCTGTACGTCTCGCCGAGCGCGTCGAGCATCGCCCGTGAGGCCTCCGTCGAGGCGCGCTGCGAGACCGTCGCCGGGTGCGCGCCGGGCTCGGTGAAGTCGGCGAGGTAGCGGTGGCCGAGGTTCGCCCACTTGGCCGACTCGCGGATCAGGTCCACCTCGGCGTCCGACTTCTCCCAGCGCATGCGGTCGACCCACGACTGCGTCTCGACGTCGACGAACTCGGAGAGCGCGGGGCCCTCGTACCCCATCGCGCCCGGCGCGCCGTCGGCGTCGGTCGCCACGCGGTCGGCGTCGAGCCTGTCGAGCGCGTCGACGGCGACGCGGATCGGGTCGCCGCCGGGGTAGTCGAAGTAGTGGTGGACCGCGTCGATTCGAGGGTTCGGCTCGACGCGCTCGACCTCCAGCCGCGGGACCGTGATCTCGACCCGGTCGGCCGTCACCGCGAGGACGACCGGGCGCTCGGTCTGGATGTGGTGGAAGCCGGTGAGGTACTCGATCGCGGTCGCGCCGAACCACGTCGCGGCGTCGGCGTCGGTCGCCGCGAGCCGGTCGCGGACCGCCGCGAGCCGGTCGTCGAACGCGGCGTCGGGGAGTCGTGTCGCCATGTCTCACGATCCGCGAACGCGCGGATAAACGGTCGGGTTGCGGAACGAGTCGGACGACAAAACGAGCGGCTCGGTCCGGCTTGGACCGGGTGCGGCGGGCCGATCAGCTCTCGCGGCGGGCGAACGCGAGGTTGCCGGAGACGTTCTTGATGTACGCTTTGACGGTCTCGCCCTCCTGCGCGCCGGGGACGAAGACGGTGTACTCGCCGACCTCGGCGACGCCGTCGCCCTTGCGGCCGGTGCCGACGATCTCGAGCTCGTACGTCTTGCCCGACTCGATGGCCTCCTCCTGGCGCTGCGTGTTCGAGGTGTTCTGCTTCGCGACCGGGCGGAAGGCCCCGCAGGCCTCACACCGGAGCATCGGGGTGCGGTTCTCCGTTTCCAGCCGGGTGTCGGGGAGGCCGCACTCCGAGCAGGTGACGTACGACTCGATGTACGAGTCGATCGCGGCCTGGAAGTCGCGCTCGCGGAAGTTCCCGCTGTAGCGGGCGCGGCCCGACTCGTACTGGCCGGCGGTCCCGAGCTCCTGCTGGATCTTCGAGTGGACGTGCTCGGGGTCGCGGCTCAGGGCGTCGGCGATCGCCGAGAGGTTCGTCAGTCGGGTGAACGCGCCGTCCTTCTGCGTCTCCGGGTCCGGCACCGACAGGCGCTCGTCGGAGCCGCCCAGATCCGGCACCTCCTCCATCGCGCGGTCGAGGCTCGATTCGTAGTCCATGCTCGACGGAAGGCGGGGCCGACGGAAATCGCTTCCGGGTTCGGGAGCGTCAGTTGCTCCCCCTCGTCGCACTCACAGTGCCGTCAAGACCGTTCCGAGGGCGAGTAAACTGATAAACAAATAGGCAAGCGAGATGAGAACGTTCCGTTTTGGAGCGTTCGACGCCGCTCCAGGCACGTACCTCGTCAACGAGCCGAGGCGAAACGGACGGCTCCCGGAGCGGTAATCCGCCTCATCGCTCCCGCGTTCGTCGATCATTGGTATATGTTCTCACCTCCGACTTTTAGATATAAACCGCGCTAACCGATCTAATCCATTGTTAACAACTCACGTGGGGCATGTACAGATACTGATAACATGCTGCATACCTTCGTTATCTCGGTGTAGGTGCCGTGACAGTCAGATAGTACGGATGGATAGGATCGAATTTCGCGATGTCGCTCCCGCCGGAATCGCTGCTTACCGCTGCGTACGATGATCTAGTTGGAGCCACAACTTCGAACTGGTGGTTCAACAAGCTACTCAGACTAGTAACGGTCCCCTCTCTTGTGTCTTGTGAGCGCTCGGAACTGCCACGCGGCGTTGCGGCCGACCGGGGGTTCGGTCCGAGCCGCGTACGGTGACGAGCGCCAAACAGGTGACAACACCATGCAACGACGCAAGCTGTTGGCTGGACTAGGATCGCTCGCCGCAGGTGGTGCGGCTGCAATCGGTAGCGGGGCAGTGTCGCAGTTCAACTCTGGAGATCGTACCATCGAAGTTGAGACAGTCGGTGACGCGAGCGCGTACATCGCGCTTCAGCGTCCTGATGACGGCCTTAGCGACAGCGGTGATACTCGGAACGGGAATTACGTTGAATTCCATAATAAGGCGCTTAGACTGGACTTTACTAGCGATAATCCGACCAGTGCGCGAAGTGGGAATCCACAACAGGGGAACCCGATTGGCGGCAAAGGTGTGAACCCCGGTTCAACGTACTACTTCGACGGCACGTTCGAGATCCGGAACCTCTCGAACAACACCGGCAGCGGCACCGGTGAAGTCGAAATTTGGATCAATGAAGACATTCCTGGTATCACGTTTTACACCGGCAGTTCCCCAGGGAGCCGAACGCCGCTCGATACGAACAATCGCAAGGGCTCGATTAGTCCGGGGCAGGCCGTGTCCGTCGGCGTAAAGATCGTTGAGGAGGACTTGGATAGCGATGATATCGATGGCAGTTTCCAGGTGGTCGCACAAGAGATGGATAACGGTCTCTGATACGACTGTCGCATCGGGATTATTTTCGTACAGCAAATAAACAGCTCTAAACAATATTTCAAAGTAATATTCTTTAATTCCCGGGAATACGCATTTTAATAGTGACTTCTTTTCTTGAATTTCGCATATCTGGCTTAAATAACCAGAATTCTTTGATGAGTCCCAAGCGGTCGACCGAAGGTAGACTGATAATTCATTCGCCAACAGACTGGTACTACAAGAGATAGCCTGAGTACGTAACCGATAGACACGAATCAAGGTCTTACCGAAACCGCGCTGGGGTCGGTGACCACCGGTTTACTAGGTCTATCTGTCATTTATGTCCTGACAAATATTTAGCAGCGTTCGGTTATCCCTGCTTGTTATCTTGCTGAACAAATTGTCCGGGTAACAACCTAGAGTTACCGCCGTAACAACCTGTTCAGACTAATATCGGTTCTCTTCTTCAAGTATTCTTAGCGCTTGACACCGGCACGAACGGGAGTTCACTTCGGGCAGATTGATCCGACTGCCGGCAACGAGCGCGAAGGTGATTCAAGTATGCAACGGCGGAAAATGCTGATCGGAACCGGATCGGTTGCCGTCGGTGGAATGACAGTATTCGGCGGCAACGCGTTCAATATCGCACGGGCCGACCGCGGAATAAGCGTCCAAACGGTCGGTGACAACTCGGCATTCCTCACTCTCATTCCCACGAGCGCATACGCAGACTATGAAGATAGCATGCTCCAACTCGGGTTCGACGGCAGCTTTGGCGCTCAGAACGCCTCTGGGCTCCCCGAGGACGCGAACTTCACTTTCACCGACATCTTCGCGATACGGAACGAGGGACAAGACAGCATCGCGGTCACGCTCTCGGAGTACTACAACGCGGTCGACTGGGACACGAACTTCCCGCGAGCGTACTACACGTACGAGCGGCTCGGGACGACCAGCGATAAAATGGGCGCCGGCGAGTTCACCGGCGACGTCAGCGGCGACGGCGCCGTTCTCAGTCCGGGAGACGAACTGTTCGTGCATTTCGAGTTCGTCGGGCGTGATGAGGACTCTCGTATAAACGATACCGCGGAGCCGAATACGGTCAGCGTCTACGCCGAGGCCGTTAACACCGACGGGTGAACCCGGATCACCGGCGCGTTCGCCGGCTCCCGACTCGGCGGCCGCAGGCTTCACTTCGATTTCGAATCGTCACCCGTTCTCGTCGATACGGACGCTTAACGGCGAAGACGTGTCGAGATTTCTATCGGATTCGATCGGTTACTGACCGTTAGATTACAGTATGGTACCCTCAGCGACCGTTCCGGGCCGAATCGACTACCCGGGAGCCGTGAATAAGTATATCATATCCGTCAACAATCCGCTTCTACCTCTCTGACCCGTTAGCCTCCGTGAGAGTAATGATTCGCTTTGTGACTCAACGGGTGCTATAACTATATACATACAGCATGATTGACACGACAGATGGTTCGGCCGAACCTCGGGACGGCGACGGAGATTCCGTCGCTCCGCGGTTGCGGTCACCGGTCGATCCACCGAGAGTCGGCGATCCAACGAGGGGGACGCGACGTGAGTTCTAAGCCACAAAAGGAGCGGACTGACGGCTCGGGTAGCATAGCCGTTCGGCGGTTACCGAACCGAACGCAGCGCACCAGCGAGATCGATCGCGAAGCGGTCTTCGACGTGCTCAGCAACGCGCGGCGGCGGTACGCGATCGAGTTTCTCAATCAACACGAGCCCGGCGACGAGATCGACCTCAGCGACCTCGTCGAGTACGTCGCGGCCCGCGAGAACGACACGACGGTCGCGAACGTGGACTACAAACAGCGGAAGCGGGTCTACTCCTCGCTGCGCCAGACGCACCTGCCGAAGCTGGACGAGTGCGACCTGATCGAGTACGACCGGAGCCGCGGCACGATCGAGCTCGGCGACGCGGTCACCGAGGTACGAATGCACCTGGAGTACGTGCCCGAAAACGATATCCCGTGGTGTTTCCACTACCTCGGCCTCACGGCGATCCTCGGCGGCATCGTCGCCCTCGCCGGGGTCGGGCTCTACCCGTTCACCGAGCTCTCGACGGTGGCGTTCGGCACCATCGCCACGGTCGTGTTCGGGCTCTCCGCCGTCGTCCACACGGTCCACACCCGACGAAACGAGATCGGTTCGAACGTCCAGCTCGACGAGTAGCCGAGCGATGATATCAGATTCCTCTCAAACACGATGGCAAACGTACTTCGAACGGTCGGGCTCTGTCTGATTGCCGCCGCGCTCGTGTGCTCCGTCCTCGGAACGGGCGGATTCGCGTCGGCGACGGCCGACAGGGACATCGCGGCCGACGAGGTCGACGACGCGCGCGGGTACGTGGGCTACGATTCGCCCGCCGAGGTCCGGATCGCGTTCAACGAGAGCGCGAACGCGACGAACGCCAGCGACGCCGACGAGCGGACGGAGACGGTCGCGCTAGTGACCGTCACGAACCGCCTCGACGCGCCGACCGACGTCACGTCGGTCGACGTCGACGCGCCCGACGGCCTCGACGTCACGGTGAAGTCGACGCCTGCGGACGTGTCACCGGGCGAATCGGGAGAAGTCGTCGCGGAGCTGGACTGCGAGCGCTCCTTCGAGGACGGCACCCTCTCGGTGGGACTCGGAATCGACGGGGGCGCGGTCAGCGCCGAGATATCCGGCGACGAGGGAGACCGATCCGTCTCGGTCACGTGCGACGGGCAGTCCTGACCGCGCGGCCCCTTCGACGTGCGGAGTCGACGAGCGCACCGCTCAAGAGTCATCGAAAACGCCCAGGAGACCGCGGCCGCAAACGGACAGTAGCGGGAGGTAGATTTGAACTACCGATCTCCGGGTTATGAGCCCGGCGGAATCTCCTGGCTATCCCATCCCGCTATCGTATCAAAACCCGTTGCGACTGTTAAGGGTTCTGATCCCGTCGCCCGTGTGCGATTCGGCCACGCACGGTTTATATACGGACGGCGGCGGGATCGCCGGCGCAGTCGGGGCATCACTCGGTCGACTCACTCCGACCCGGCGTGTTTCTGCCGGAACCGCAGCGCGAGGATCGCGCCGAGCGCGAACGCGACCGGGAGGACCGCGTCGGCGGGGTCGCCGGAGAGCGCTCGACCCGCGGTCAGCCCCGCCATGAGCGCGAAGAACAGTGACAGGAGCCCGGCGATGGGGACCGCGTACCCCTCGGTGAACGTCGACCGGCCGGATCCGTCGCTCATACGCCCTGAACGCTCCGAGACGGGGAAAACCTCGCGGCACCGCGACGGCGGGGGCCTCGCGACGATGCCGGTGAGATCCGACGGCCACCGGCGGCGGCGCCGCCTTGCGCCGGCCGCAAACGCTTTTATCAATCAAAAATAGTGATAAATCGATGCGAAAACCGCTACTGACGACGGACTTCCTGGACCGGGCGCGCCGGCACTACGCGGACGAGGAGGCCGTGCTCGCCACCGACGGCACGCGGTACACCTACGCCGAGCTCGGCGAGCGCGCGGATCGGTTCTCGGCCGCCCTCCGGGCGCGCGGGATCGAGAAGGGCGACCGCGTCGCGGTGTTGGACCCGAACACCCACTACCACCTCGAAGCCGCCTACGGCGCGATGCAGGTCGGCGCGGTCCACACCCCGCTGAACTACCGGCTCACGCCTGACGACTTCGCGTACATGCTCTCCGACGCCGGCGTCGACGCGATCTACGCCGACGCCGAGTACGCCGACCGGATCGAGGCGGTCCGCGACGAGGTGCCGACGGAGACGTTCCTCACGAACGACGCCGACGCGGTCGCGGGCGACTGGGAGTCGTTCGACGGGGCGCTCGCGGACGCCGACCCCGACGCCTACGAGCGCCCGGAGATGGACGAGGACGAGGTGATCACGATCAACTACACCTCGGGGACGACCGGCGACCCGAAGGGAGTCTGCCGCACGCACCGCGCCGAGACCCTCCACGCGTACCTCATCGCGATCCACCAGGCGATCACCGACGACGACGTCTACCTCTGGACGCTCCCGATGTTCCACGTCAACGGGTGGGGCCATATCTACGCGATCACCGGAATGGGCGCCCGGCACGTCTGCACCCGCGGCGTCGACGTCGCCGCGGTGTTCGACCGGATCCGCGAGGAGGAAGTCTCGTACTTCTGTGCGGCGCCGACCGTGCTCAACATGCTGGGCGACCACTACGCCGAACACGGCGGGGCGACGACCGGCGACAGCGACGTGCGCGCCGCGACCGCCGGCGCGGCGCCGCCGGAGGCGACGATCCGCACCGTCGAGGAGGAGTTCGGCTGGGAGCTCAAACACGTGTACGGCGCGACCGAGACCGGCCCCCTCATCACCACCTCGGACGCGAAGCGGCACTTCGAGGCGGGCTCGCCCGACCGCTTCGCGGTGAAGAAGACGCAGGGGATCGGCTACCTCGGCACCGACGTGCGCGTCGTCGACGAGGACGGCGAGGACGTGCCCGCCGACGGCGAGACGATCGGCGAGATCGTCGTCCGCGGCAACCAGGTGATGGACCGCTACTGGAACAAGCCCGAGGCCACCGAGCAGGCGTTCTCGGAGCGGCTGGAGGGGTACTACCACATGGGCGATCTGGCCGTCGTCGACGAGGACGGCTTCGTCTCGATCCAGGACCGCAAGAAGGACATCATCATCTCCGGCGGCGAGAACATCTCCTCGATCGAGTTAGAGGACACCCTCTTCGAGCACGCGGTCGTCTCCGACGTGGCGGTCATCCCCGCGCCGGACGAGCGGTGGGGCGAGACCCCGAAGGCGTTCGTCGTCCCCGAGGGCGGCGACCCCGATGACGCGGGCGCGACGACGGAGGAGCTGAAGTCGTTCGTCCGCGAGCGCGTCGCCGACTACAAGACGCCGGGCGAGGTGGAGTTCGTCGCTGAGCTCCCGACGACGGCGACGGGGAAGATACAGAAGTACGAGCTCCGTCAGCGCGAGTGGGACGAAGAAGAGCGGATGGTCGGGGAAGGGTAGTCGGAGGGAGGGTCGCACGACCGCCGACTCGGCGGTCACCGAGCCGACTGACCCGCGGTCACCGAACCAACTGACCCGGTCCGGCCCTACTCCTCGTCGAGCAGGCTCTCGACGAGCTCCTCGGGCTCGAACAGCGTGAGGTCGTCGTACCCCTGTCCGGTCCCCAGGAAGAGGATCGGCTTCCCGGTGACGTACGCCACCGAGATCGCGGCGCCGCCGGAGGAGTCGGCGTCGGCCTTCGTCAGGATGGCCCCGTCGATCTCGGCGGCGTCGTCGAACTCCTTCGCGCGGTTCACGGCGTCCTGTCCCGCGACCGCCTCGTCGACGAACAGCGTCATGTCCGGGTCGACGACGCGGTCGATCTTCTCCAACTGCGCCATCAGATCGTCGCTGGTGTGAAGCCGCCCGGCCGTGTCGCCGAGCACGACGTCGACGTCGTTGGCCGCGGCGTACTCGACGCCGTCGTAGATGACGGCCGCGGGGTCGCCGCCCTGGTCGTGGGAGATCAGCTCTCGACCGAGCCGGTCTGCGTGCTCCGCGATCTGCTCGTTGGCGCCGGCCCGGTAGGTGTCGCCGTTCGCCAGCACCGACGAGTAGCCGCGGTCGGCGAGCCACTCGGAGAGCTTCGCGATGCTCGTCGTCTTCCCGACGCCGTTGACGCCGGTGAAGACGATGGTGACCGGCTTCTCGGCCGCCGCGATCCGCTCCTCGAAGTCGAACTGGCCGACCGCGATCACGTCGAGCAGCGCGTCGTGGAGCGCCGACTCGACCAGCTCGCCGGTCGTCTCGACCTGCTTGCGCGACTCGCCGAGCATCTTCTCGCGGACGGTGTCGAGGATCCGCTCGGCGACGCTCATCTCCACGTCGCTCTCGAGGAGGGCCATCTCGAGGTTCCACAGCGGCTCTTCGAGGTCCTCCTCCTCGATGATGATCCGACCGGTGGCGAACGCCTTCGCGCGCTGGAAGGTGCTCGGCTCGTCGTCGTCCGCGTCGCTATCGCCGGACTTCGCCTCGACCTCGGCCCCCGTTTCGGCCGCGACCGCCTCCGCGTCACCGTCCGCGTCGGCGGCGTCGCTCGCGGTCGTCTCGTCGGGGGTCGGCTCGTCGCCCTCGGCGGGGTCCGCCTCGACGTCAGTGCTCTCCTCGACGTCCTCTCGGAACCCCGAGAGCTTGTCCTTCAGTCCGTCGAACACGGTCTACCTTACTTCTCGTCGCCCTGGCCCTGCCCCATCTGCTGCATCTGCTGCTGCTGCATCTGCTGTTGCATCTGCTGGGCCTGCTGTTCGAGCTCTTGGCTCTCGGACTCGAGCTCGTCGACCTCCTCTTGCGTCTCCTCAATGCGGTCGTTGAGCGCCTCCTGCTTGCGCCGAAGCACGTCGATGGCGTCGCCTTCGCTCTGCTCCGCGGAGTAGTTGCCGCCGAGCGAGACGATGATCTCGTCGATGTCCTGGACCTCGGCGCGGACGTAGGCGCCGCCGCCGAGCGGGACCTGTACCGTCGAGCCCGTGTCGAGGGTCTCGATCGCCTCGACCGCGTCGTCGATGTCGGACTGCTCCTCGCGGTAGTCG
Organism: Halorubrum sp. Ea1; assembly: GCF_002252965.1. Lineage (NCBI taxonomy): Archaea > Methanobacteriati > Methanobacteriota > Halobacteria > Halobacteriales > Haloferacaceae > Halorubrum > Halorubrum sp. Ea1. The sequence continues at coordinate 3,018 of NZ_NHPG01000117.1, read as the reverse complement.
GCGATCTCCGCTTCGAGGGCCTCGATCTCCTCGTCGAGCGCCTGCAGCTCCTGGGAGAGCTGCTGGAGCTGCTGTTGTCCGCCGCCCATCATGCCGCGGACACCTCCTCGATCTCGATCTGGGTGCGCTTCCGGTTGTGCTGGCTCCCGACCGTGGTGTAGATGCGCTCGCGGGCGAGGTCCTCGTTCTCTGCCTCGACCTCCTTCGTGAACGGCTGGAAGTCGCCTCGACTCTGGAACCGTCCACTCACCGTGTAGGTACTCATGTTCTCCGATCCGGCAGGGACAGGGAAGTATCTTCCTAAAAGGCGAGAGACCGGCACCGAAGCGGGACCGGCTTCGTTCGGGGCGACGGGCCCGAATTCCGGTGGTATCCTCGACGGATCGAGCCGTCTCCGGGCCGGCTACCCGGTCAGGTCCGGCCAGCCGGTACGACACTGCGAGCGCGTGGACGGCGACGAGCGCGACGAGCGCGAGCGTCTCGCCCACGGCTCGCCTGCAGTCGGTAACACAGCGGGAGAAGCGAGTCGGGGGAGAGGGGTCGACCGAACCGCGATGAACAGCGGCCGTCGGCGACGCGGGCGTCAGTCGATGAAGCCGAGCGTCTCTTCGATCCGACCCAGCTCGGGGCCGGTGGTGTCATCGCCGACGACGTATCCCTCGTCGGTGGCGACGAGCCCGGAGCCGACCAGCGGCGCGCCGTAGTTGACCGTGCCGAGATCGGCCCGGACATCGAGCGCCTCCTCGACGTCTCGCAGCTCCGATTCGGTCGACTTGGGATGACAGAGCACGCCGGCGTTGTTGGCGACCGCCGCCGTCCCGACGGTGCGAACGTCGCCGAGGTCGCCGCGGGACACGGGGACGCCGAGGGTCTCTCTGATCGTCACGATCGTTTCGCGCGGGAGGTCCGGGTGGACGTAGGCGCCGTAGTCGTTCGCGAGGACGACGTTGCCGGCCGCGTTGATCTCGCCGGGGAGCTCGCCCACCTCGCGGTCGGCGGCCTCGGCGATCCGCGACTGCTCCCGTTCGGTCGCCCGCGCGGAGACGAGAACGCCGTTCTCGTTACCCGTCGCGAGGGAGCCGACGGTGTTGGCGCCGCCGACCGTCGTGAGGAGGGGCTCGGCGCCCAGCTCCTCGCCGAGAGACTCGGCGAGCTCCTCGTCGACGTCCGGCCGGACCAACAGGAGGTCGTCGATCGCGCGGGCGAACACGCCCACGTACGACGAGCCGGTGAAAGTCGCCCGTAACACGTTACTCGGCGTACTCGGCTTCGACGACGGGCTCGCCGTCCTCGACGAACCTGGCCGCGCGGACGCGGACCTTGCTCGGCGGGTTCTGGCGCCCGTTCGCCCAGACCGCCTCGTTGACCGAGGTGTCGATGACGACGTCCGCCTCGTCGACGGAGAAGTGCTGCGCGAGGTGCTCGCGAATGATCCGCATCGCGAAGTCGGCGCGTTCCTGTACCGGCTTGTCGTTGGCGTCGCGGAGCGGCACGGTGACGACGCGCTCCTCGAAGTCGCTGGTGCTCATTTATTCGTCCAGGTCGTTCCGGCGCCAGTTGCGCCGCTTGGGGTTTCGCGTCACGTTCATGTCCGTCTTCATCATGACCCACGCCGGGACGCGGGTGTTCTGGCGTTCCGCCTTCGCCAGACGCTTCTTTTGAGCCTTCGATTTATTTCCCATAGTAGCCCACAGTTTCCGCGGGGCGCATAAAACCCCTTCCATACCGCGTCGCACGGCGTGCCGAGTGACCGCTCAGAACGGCCGTTCGGCGACTCCTTCGTAAATGCGATAACACCGGTCGAGGACGTCGATCCCGACGCTCTCCGTGTCGGTGTGCGCCTCGCCCGGCTCGGAGGCGCCGCAGACGAGGCAGTCGGTCCCGGCCCCGGCGAGCCACCCCGCGTCGGTCGCGTGCGGCTTGACGACGTGTTCGGGCGCGTCGAGCCCCAGTCCGTCGTGGACCTCGCGGGCGACCGCGAGCGCGGCCTCGGCGAAGGCGTCGTCGCCGCAGGCCATCGGCGGGAGGTCCTGCTCGACGGTCAACTCGACGCCCGCGACCGCCTCGGCTGCGCGGGCGAGGTCGGCGCGGTCGCCGGGGACGGTGCGCTCGTCGATCGTCACCTCGCAGCGCTCCGGGATCACGTTCCACGTCTCGCCGCCGTCGACGATCGTGACCGCGAGCGACCCCGTGACGGCCTCGCCGAAGACGGTCGCCTCCGGGGCGTCGAGGTCGCGGACGACGTCGATCGCGTCGCTGGCGCGGTAGATCGCGTTCTCGCCGCGCTCGGGCTCGGAGGCGTGCGCCGCGGTCCCGTGCGCGACCAGCGTCGACGCGCGCCGGCCCTTGTGCGCGACCGCGACGTCGGTGACGCCCGGCTTCGAGTAGTCCGTCGACCCCTCGGCGACGACCGCGCGGTCGGGAGCGAACCCCTCGTCGATCGCGTGGCGCGCGCCGGTCCCGCCGACCTCCTCGCCGACGAACGAGGCGACCGCGAGCTCGCGGCCCGCCGGCGGCTCGGCGTCGCGGAACGCGAGCATGCAGGCCGCCACCGCGCCCTTCATGTCGGCCGATCCGCGCCCGTGAATCCGCCCGTCGCGGCGCTCGACGACGTACTCGCCGGCCTTCCCGTCGCCGGTCGTCTGGCGCTCGGCCGGCGGGACCACGTCGTGGTGGCCGACCAGCGCGAGGGTGTCGGCGTCGGGGTCCTCCGTCGCGCCTTTGTAAGCGATCACGTTGCCGACCGCGTCGCGCTCGACCCGCGCGTCGGTCTCGGCGCGGAGCCACTCCTCGATCGCGTCGCCGGCGTCGGTCTCGTCCTCGTGGGAGGGAATGCCGACCAGCTCCTCAGTCAGGTCCGCGAGTTCGTCCATGTACGAGTCTGGGCGGTTCAGCGAATTAAATAGCGGGGTGCGAGTTGTTTATAACTGAACTCGTGCGGTGGCGCGCGCCTGCGAGGCCCTCCGCGGCCGAGCAGCGCGTGCGAGGGAGGCGGCGGTCCGGCGCGGCTCCGCCCGC